>JAYVSG010000127.1:0-44829 GCA_043775535.1 Candidatus Omnitrophota bacterium | reverse complement strand
TGCCTGCGGATCTTGTGACGGCTCTGTCGTTGACAATGGATGCGGTTGCGGCAATGGCCTTCCTCCATGTGCCTGCTCTCCCCCGGATTGCGATGACAGCGACCCCTGCACCGTTGATACCTGCGGCTTTACAGGATCATGTGGCCACGTCAACCTTGGCCCAGACCTAGGATGCGGTTGCGGCAATCCCGCCCCAGATGTGAATTGTGGATGTTCAGGCATGACAGACCAAGGATGCGGATGCGGCAATCCTGCCCCCAACTCCTGCGGGTCCTGCGACGGTTCTGTGGTGGAAGATGCCTGCGGTGTCTGCGGCGGCGACGGAACGTCCTGCTAACGCGCTTACTTGATGAGAATGACGAATTCGCCCTTGGGCGGATGGCTGGTGAAATGCTGCAGTAACTCTTCGGCGGTGCCCTGCTTTACTTCCTCGAACATCTTGGTCAATTCCCGGGCGCACACGACGATGCTTTCCGGCAATACTTCCTTGATGTCTTCCAATGTCTTTAACACGCGGTGCGGGGATTCATAGAAGATGACCGTACGTTCCTGCCCCTTGAACTCCTCGAGCTTGTTGCGGCGTGCCCCGCTCTTGACCGGAAGAAAACCTTCAAAGGTGAAATTGTGCGCCGGCAATCCCGACAAGGTCAGGGCCACGATCGCGGCACAGGCGCCGGGGATCACGGTCATGGGGACATTATTTTCCTTGGCCGCCTTGATGAGCACATAGCCCGGATCGCTGATGCCGGGTGTCCCCGCGTCGCTGACAAGGGCGATGTTCTTCCCCGCCTTTAACATCTCGATCATCTCGCCCGTCTTCCTGTCCTCGTTATGCTCAAAGAACGAGGTCAGCGGCTTCTTGATCTCATAGGCATCCAGGAGGTTCTTGGTGTGGCGGGTGTCTTCCGCGGCAATAAGGTCGACGGACTTGAGCGTCTCAACCGCACGGAAGGTGATGTCTTTCAGATTACCTATGGGGGTGGAAACGATATACAGCATGCTGCTCCAGTACGGATGGGGTATTACTCGACGGTAACGGACTTGGCAAGATTGCGCGGCTGGTCGACGTCGCATCCGCGCTTGACGGCAACATAATAGGCCAGCATCTGCAAGGGCAGGACCGCCAACAGCGGCGAGAATATCTCTTCGGTCTCCGGGACCTCCAGGGCATAGTCGGCGAGTTTGCGGATCTCTTTGTCCTTCTTGCTGATCACGGCAATGACATTACCCTTGCGGGCGCGTATTTCCTGGATGTTGGAGGCCATCTTTTCATAGACGTGCGAGGACGGCGCGATGCACACGACCGCGCGGTATTCGTCGATCAGGGCAATGGGCCCGTGCTTCATTTCGCCGGCAGCATAACCTTCCGACGGGATGTAGGAGATCTCTTTGAGCTTAAGCGCACCTTCCAGCGCGGTCGGGAAATTGATGTTACGGCCCAGGTAGAGGAAACAGCCGAAATGCGAATTGGCCTCTGCCACCTTCTGGATAGAATGCTTGTGGCTGATAACGTCCTTCATCAAGGCAGGCATCTTCACAAGTTCTTTGACCAATGCCTTGGCGCGCAGCGGCGTGAGGGCCTTCCTAAGCGTGGCCAACTTCAACGCGAACAAATAGATCATGGCCAGCTGTGCGGTATAGGCCTTGGTCGACGCCACACCGATCTCGGGACCGGCATGCGTATATAAGATCCCATCCGACTCACGGGCCAGCGATGAACCGATCACATTACACACAGATACGACCTTGGCGCCCTTGGCCTTAGCCTCACGCACGGCCGCCAGGGTGTCCGCGGTCTCGCCGGACTGACTGACAGCGATGATCAGGGTATGTTTATCAACAATGGCATCGCGATAACGGAATTCACTGGACGTGTCGACTTCAACAGGAACACGGGCCAGCGCTTCAATGGCATACTTACCGACCATCCCTGCGTGATATGCCGTACCGCAGGCGACAATGGTGATCTTCTTGATCGCTTTCAAGGCCTTATCCGAACGGCTCAGACCTTCGAGTTCCAAACGCCCGGACTTGAAGGAGCGCTTGAACATGGCCGCCAGCACTTCAGGCTGTTCATGGATCTCCTTGAGCATGAAATGCGCGTAACCCTGTTTCTGCGCGGCTTCAATGGAGAACGAAACTGTGTCGATCTTGAACGGGGCCTTCTTGCCGTCAAAGGTCATGATCTCGGCCTTTTCCTTGGTCAGCACGGCCATCTGGTTGTCCTTCAAATAAATGACCTTGCGGGTCTTATCCAGGATGGCAGGTACGTCGGAGGCGATGTAATGCTCGTGTTCACCGACGCCGATGATCAACGGCGAACCGATGCGCGCGGCGATCAGGGTGTCCGGATGGTCCTTGCAAATGATGCCTAAAGCAAATGCCCCTTTGAGTTGGACGAGCGCTTTACGCACGGCCAGGACAAAGTCGCCCTTGTACAGGGTCGAGATCAAATGGGCGATGACTTCGGTATCGGTCTCGGAGACAAAACGGCAGCCCTGTTTTCTCAGGCGGTCACGGAGCTCGGAATAATTCTCGATGATGCCGTTATGTACGACGGCGAAATGGTGTTTATTATCGGTGTGCGGGTGTGAGTTAACATCGCAGGGCAGACCGTGGGTGGCCCAACGGGTGTGCGAGATACCTGCATGAGCGAACGGCAGCGGTTTTTGCTTGATCAGATCTTCGAGGAAGCGGATCTTGCCTTTGGCTTTGCGCACCAAAAGACTGGCGTCATTGCCAAGGACCCCAACGCCGCTTGAATCATAACCGCGGTATTCCAGCCTCTTCAGACTTTCCAGAAGCAGCGGGGTTGCATCTTTGTTACCGATATATCCGATTATACCGCACATAGATGGGAAAGAAATAGGGGACGGAGCCCTATTTAAATGGGGCTCCGTCCCCTATTTGTTATTTGGCTGCGTTCGGTTTGATATTGATGAGCGTGATGACTCTTTTATAGCTGTTCTTCTTACGGGTAAAGTACACTTCGCCCTCGACCTGAGCGGTCAAAGAGCTGCGGCCGATGACATTCAAACCAGCTTGCCACTTGTCGCCGTTACGGGTCAAGCACGCGCCCGCTTTCACCTGCTGGCCGCCGGACACCTTCATCCCGGCTGTTTCGATATAATACTTACTTTGTGTTCCGCCTACACGACCGCCCATATGAAACTCCTTGAAATTAAGTCTAATTTGGCTAGCTGCAAGAAAGGCCTAATATACAGCAAATCAGGCTTTTTGCAACTATTTTTTAGCCGCCAGGATCTTATCGATCTCGGCCTTAAAACCGGCCAGATCGCGGGCCATGGTCTTCTTGCCATTAATGAAGAAGGTCGGTGTACCGCGCACTTCCACCTGATTGGCCAGCGCCATATCATCAGCGATCTGCTGTTCATACTTGGCATCATTGGCCTTGCCTGCAGCCAATAGCTTATCGTAGTTTAGACCCAGTTTCTGGGCATATTCCTTAACCTTGGCTTCGGTAACATCCGCGCCGTTCTCAAGCAGGATCTCCACCATTTCATAATACTTGCCCTGTTCAGCAGCAGCCAGCGTGAGTTTGGCGGCAGGCTTGGCATTCGGATGGAACGGCAGAGGGAAATTCTTGATGAGCAGGTTCACCTTGTCCGGATAGGCCTTCAGGGCCTCATTGATCACCGGATGGAAACGGGCGCAGAACGGACATTGCAGGTCGGTGAATTCCTGGATGGTGACCGGCGCGTCCTTCTTGCCGACGATGATGGAATTACCGACAGGGATGGGATAGACCTTATTGTAATCTTCCGCCGGAGGCTGCGGACGCTGGGGCTGTTGCGGCTGGGCCCCACCATTAGCGGCCAAACGGCTGCTGACCTGGGCATTGAGCGAGGTCAACTTGGCGTCCAGAACATTGAGCTTGGTCTCGATGGATTTCTGTCCTGCCGCAACTTCGCTTAATTTCTCGACCAGGGGATAGGTCGCGACCTGGACCGCATTGCCGATGCCGAACAAAAGGCCGACGCCGGACAATACACCGATCAACACCACCAATAAAATGACTATGACATTATTTTTCATATGTTCCTCCTAAGATTATAAATCAAGTCTACCTTAAAAATTTTTAGATAACAAGCAATTCTACAGATCTGTGCCGCCATAGCGTTCGATCAGGAACTTGATGTCCTGCCAGCGTTTACGACACCCGAACACCGCAACGACCTGCGTGCCACTGCCCTTGGTATACCCCCCCACAAAACAGGACTGGGCCTGGCGCGTATAGCCTGTCTTGCCGTAAACATTCCTCTTCCACCCGGCAAACAAAGCTTTGTTGTGCGATTTCAAGAAATGCCGACGTCCGCCTTTGGAATAGATGACACGGTACTTCAAGGTGATGGCTTCACGGAAAAAACTGTTCTTGAGCGCTTCCTTATAGATAAGGGCCATGTCCCTAGCCGTACTGTACTGGGCGCCCTGGGACGGAAGCCCATGCGCATTGGCAAATTGTGTATTCATTGCCCCTGCCTTGCGGGCCCGGGCGTTCATCATGCCCACAAATTGGCCTTGGGAACCTCCCATGGCCTCGGCGAGCACAACCGCCGCGTCATTGGCGGATTTAAGCAGGGCCGCGTAGATCAAGTCCCTCACCGTATATTGCTCTCCCGGCCTTAAGTCCAGCTTTGTAGGCTGCACCCAGGTGGGGGCTTGACCCACCGTCACATATTGGTCCAACGGCAGCCGCTCAAGGGCCAAGAGCACGGTCATGACCTTGGTTGTGCTGGCCGGAAATATGCGCCGGTCGATGTTCTTGGCAAAAAGGATCTGATTGGAAACACCATCAAGCACGATGGCTGAAACGGCCGTCGGGTAGGCGGTGCGGACACGTCTTTTCTTCTTGGCAGCAAAAGCCTCGGCAGGGACCAGAAGGGTCAGGATCAAAATAACGGCAAGCACACGGCGGAACATACTGGACATCCTAAATTAAAAATAGGGCTCTGTCCCCTATTTTCCCTAATTTTCTAGGTATTCCGCAACGCGGCGTCCCTTACGCATTCCAGGGCCTTGGCCACGGCAGAGGTGGGCATGAGCATGGAACCCTGGGCCAGGTTGACCCGCCACCCTTCCCTGCGCTTGGACACGACAATGCGCACATTCTGCACCAAGTTCTCGTCATGCACCAGGCAATAGATCAGTGCGGTTTGGCGTTTAGGGTCATACAGAAAGTCCTTGAAGGCGACCGCAACGTGGCCATCCGAGAAATCTTCCATGCGAAAGACCTCGGGGTTAAAATCTTGGATATCGTAATGGTTCAAAGCCGCCTCCTCTTTGGGCAAAAGTTCCTGGTGTTCTTTCTTGGATAAAATGAGCTCATAAAATTCAGTCTGCCCGCCGTCGGCCCATTTGCGTTCGAACTTGGTGCCGTAACTGGCAGGGATCACCGTCTCAGTGAGCGTAAAACCTGTGCCGGGCACCTGCTCCGTGACCCATTCGGCATAGGGCTTGAAATCAGTCACGATCTTAAGCGTCCCGCCGTCGGTCAAACGGCTGTTGGCCAGGCGCAGGAATTCGGGTGTGAACAAACGGTGCTTGATGTCGGATTTCCGGGGCCACGGGGGCGGGAAAAGGCAATGGATGTAGCGGATGCTTTTAGGCGCGAACAGGAAGGTGAACCCTGGCCGCACATCCATGCGAAAGACCCTGACATTCTCCGAACGAGCCCGGCTCAATTTACGTAAAGTACGGCTGATGCGCTCGCAATATTCCTCAAAACCCACATAATTGACGTCCGGGTTCTCTTCGCAGATGCGGGCCAGGTATTCGCCGTTGCCAAAACCGATCTCCACCTCAACAGGATGGCCGTTGGCAAAAATGGCAGGCCAATTGGCAGGACGCGGCAGGGAACAATGGTTGAGGAATGGTTTCAGGGAAACGTAAAACGGCTTCACTTCAGGCGGTCCCAACCCTTATCGGTCAAGATGCCGCCGCAGAAAATGAGGGGCATTAATTCATCGTCGGTGATGTTGCCGTCAGGATGCTTCACGGAGGTGACATAATATTCGACCGTGCATTCACCGCGGTCGGTCTTGCGGGTGTCGGTCTTATACGGATTGGCGATGGTCAAAGGTTTTTCGGACGGGACCTTGGCATCGGCCAGCGGGGACGCTTCGCCGGGCAAGGGGTTCTGGTAGGCGTAGCCGATGACCAGCTCGTCGCCCATCACCTGGTGCACTTCCTTGGGGGTCATGCCGAGTTTGACATTCCTCAGTCCGCTCTCATTCAAAAGCAGGGTCTGGGTGCTGTTGGATTGCAAAGGATCATAGACGGCGTTGAAGGCGCATCCGGAAACAAGCACGGATAAAAGCAGCGCGGCATATAATTTCATCATGTGGTTATTATACATAAGCGGTATTTTTAAACAAGCCCTTTGAGATAGGCCTTGCGTTTGGCTTCGGGAAAACGCTCGATGGCGTACCTCAGCATGGTGCGCGGCATTTCCTGGTGGTGGCGCCGCAAAAAAGCTTCTAGGTCGGCCAGGGAAGCGCGTTTGCCTACCTCGCGCAGCATCCAGCCCACAGCCTTATGCATAAGATCTTCCTCGTCCTTCAAAAGCATGCGGGCAATGCTTAAGGCCGGTTCGCTCCGGCCTTTATGGATGTGGTAAAAGGTGGCGACCATGGCAATGCGCCGTTCCCACAGCATCGGTGAACGCGCCAATTCCTTAAGTATGGCGTGAGACTTACCTTCTAGGTGCGCGCCGACAATATGATGGGCGCTTGAGTCCACCAGGTCCCAATTATTGACGCGCGCCGCATTTTTTAAATAGAACCTATAAATACGCTCCCGTCCTTTTTCGTCGGCCTTCTTGAATTGTCCGACGAGTATGATCAAGGCTGTTAAGCGTTCTTCGTGCAGGGAGCTGTTGAGCAGGGCCTGGATGTCCCCTAGCGGCAATGCGGCAAAATCCCTGACAATGGCACGCTGGGCAGGAACGGTGATCCCCAGGAACACATCGCCTTCCCCGTATTGGCCGGGGCCGGTCTTAAAAAAAGTCTTGAGGAAGCGGGCCTTGTCCGGGTCTGCTTGTTCTTGTAAGCTGTTGCGCAATTGTTTGAGCATGGTATTATCCTACTACAAATATGGAACCTCTCACCTGGTCAATATTGATATTCGTCAGCTGGCTGGCCTCCACCATCTCCGGCATCGCGGGTTTTGGGGGGTCGCTCTTGATCCTGCCTGTCTTCTCTCACTTGGTTGGCGCCAAACAGGCCATCCCCATCCTGACCATTGCCTGGATGATGGGCAATGGTTCACGCGCTGCCCTGGGGTTCAAGGACATCCGCTGGACACCGGTCCTGTATTTCTGTCTGGGGGCCATCCCTGGAGCCTTGATCGGGGCCAAGATCTTCCTTGACCTGCCGGCCGCCATCGTCATGAAGATGATCGGGGTTTTCCTCCTGGTGATGCTTGCCCTGCAACTGTGGAAGAAAATGCCTGCCATCCCGGTCAAATGGTTCCTACCCGTCGGCTTCCTCGTTGGATTCTTGTCATCGTTATTCGGCAGTGCCGGACCCATCGGTGCAGCAGCATTTCTCAGCTTGAACCTGCCGCCGGCCGCCTATGTGGCCAGTGAAGCGGTCACGTCGCTCGTCATCCACGGCAGTAAGACCCTGTTCTGGCAGCATTACCGCCTCATCACTCCACCCGACGCCTTGGTCGGCATGGTGCTGGGCCTGGCCATGATCGCAGGTTCTGCCACAGGAAAACTATTCATCAAACACCTGCGTCCGGAGCATTTTCGCATGGTGGTCTACGGCATGATGTTCATCGCTGCCATTTCCCTGCTCATCTAAACTATGTCTTAGGGGAGACCTTCTCGCGGATGCGCAGAAAATAACGCTCGAGCGTCTTTGTGCTGAGGACTCCCAGGGCGACACTGAGAATAAAATAGAACAGCACCTGCAGCGTCGGGTATTCCTTCCCGATCACGGCCTTGCAGCTGATCAAGACCAGGTAATTCCATACAAAGATGCCATAGGCATGCCGGCCGATCCACTGCAAAAGCTTCAGGCGCGTAAATACCGAAACCCCGTAGAACGCCGCCACCACCAAGGCGCCGATGGCCAGATAACCCAGCGTGTACAGGTACCATTCCCCCCAATAATAACTCCAATCCACGATGTAGTATAAGTAGTAGAACAAACCCATCCCCGACGACCAGAGGGCAATTCCTAACACCTTGGCCTGCTTGACACTGGACCAGTAAGGCTTAAGCAAGGCCAACAAACAGCCGAAGGCAATGGCATCTGCGTGGTTCAAGGTGGTCTTGAACGGATACGGGGATTTCAGCGGCCAAGTGATCAGGGCATGGCCATAGGTCAGGAAATACCAGCGCAGGAAGGTCACTGCGGCCATGACCAGCAGGCATATCACGACCAATGCCTTACGCCGCTGTTCCGGTGAAGACGCGCGTGCGTACACGCACATCACCACCAGGGGGCAGAAGAAATAAAACTGCTCCAGCACGACCAGGGTCCAGGCGTGTTCCAGGAACGGATTGCGGGGGAAATAATTCTGGATCAGCAGTAAATAGTGTGCGGCCACGGCGGATATATTCGTCCAAGGTTCCGGATGCCGAAAATAAAATGCCGTAAGGCTGATGATGACAAGCAGGACATATGACGGATAGATGCGAAACAGGCGGCGCTGGTAAAAACGGCCGACGGAAGGCGGGCGCGTCCCATCGCCAAATAAAATATCGGTGATCAAGAAGCCGCTAATAACCAGGAACATCTCAATGCCAAGGATGCCCTTGATCATGTAGATGAAATGCTGCAGCCCGTAATAAAGATCCGTCAGGTCCAAGCCCAGCGCATAGTTAGCCTTGAAATAGATCCAGCCTAATATGATCGGGTCATTGGCCAGCAGGTTGTTCAGGTCAAACGCCCGGCGGGCATGATGCGCCATGATCATGAGGATGGCAATGGCCCTGAAACCGTCGAGGAACGGATAATACTTCTTCATTAGGTAGTCATTTTTCCACGTAAATATTGGACAGAGGATTTCAGCTGTTCTTCGCTGCCGATGAGCAGGAGCACATCGCCCGGCAGGATGTTGGTCTGCGGGCCGGGATTAGCTAGGGACTCTTCATCACGGTAAATGGCCACGATGCTCGCCCCCGTCTGCGCCCTCAAATTCAATTCTGCAATGCTTACGTTCAAGGCGCACGGATGGTACGGCACCATCACGTCCTGGGTCTCGAATTCCAATGCCTTGTTACCGCGCAAAAGTTCAACGAACTGTTCACGGTTGACCTTGGCCTGCCCTTCATCCTCGCTGGCCCCACGGTCAAAGATGCTCAAAAAGATACTTTCAAAATGCTCGTGGGCCTTGCTCACGGAACGCCACAGAAGCACGCCGCAGATGAGGATGACGACGAGCATGGCCGCGCCCAGATGGCTCGTTGGTGCGAAGAACGAAATGATGGTGGTGAAGACCAGCCCGGTCAAGAGGGCCACGAGGAAGCGCAGGATATTGTGGACGATCGACCCTGCGTTCTTTGACCGGTACAGCTCATTGCGTGGGCCCACCAGGTTGAGGAACAGCACTTCCCAGAGGATCTTGTCCATGGTGTAGGCACAGCCGATCAGGAACGGGAGCATGGCGGCGACCATGATGGGCCAATATGGTCCGTCGGACATGGCCAGGACAGGCTTGAATTTCAATGCCAGCATGTACACGCCCACTGCACCGAATACATAGAACGCCAGCATGGGCAATTGTTTGGCAAGGTCCCGCAGGATGAGCGCTTTGCCGCGCTGGTTGATGCCGCCCTCGGTGATCTTGGCGATCCACGGCGTGTAGAGCCCCGCCACATCCAGCACCTGCTCCGGGGCGAAACCTTTGAGCATGCGTGTGATGCGATCAGAATGGTTCATCAAGAACGGTGTTGAAATGGTGGTCAGCGCACAAACACAGACAGCGACGGGATAAAGAAAGGAGCTGGTCACCTGGGTGTTCTGTCCCAGCTGCGCGATGATAAAAGAGAATTCCCCGATCTGCGCCAGCCCCAAGCCCACCTTAAGGGAAGTCGCGGCATTGTTCCCCGTGAGGAACACGCCGAGCGAGCAGGCGAAGACCTTACCTAAGATCGTCACCAGGGTGATGACGAGGACCGGCAGCCAATATTGCTGCAGGAGTGCAGGGTCGATCAACATGCCGACGGAAACGAAGAAGATGGCCGTGAACATATCGCGGATGGATTCCATCTTAAGGACGATCTGGTGGGATTGCTTTGTTTCCGCGATGATGGCGCCGATCAAGAACGCACCCAAGGCGACGGAGAAACCCGCTTTGGCCGCCAGGAAGGAAACGCCCAGGCACAGCCCCAAGACCACCATCACCATCATCTCGGACAAATGGAAACGCTGCGCATAGGCCAGGATGCGCGGGACGATCAGGAGCCCGCCGCCCAGGAGTCCGGCGATGAACATGATGACCTTGAGCATGGCCCAGCTGACCTCATGCAGGGTTAGGGTCCCGGTGTTGGCGATACCGGAGAGGATGGCGATGATGACCACCGCCAGCACATCTTCGACCACCAGGATCCCCAGGATCACCTGGGCGAATTTCTCGTCGATCTTCTTGGTCTCCATGAGGATCTTGGCAATAATGGTGGTACTGGAAATGGACAGGATGGCACCCAGGAAGATGCTGTCCATGGACGACCAGCCGAACAATTTTCCAACGCAGAAACCGATCCAGATCATGAGGGTGATCTCGAGCACGGCCGCGAGCACGGCCACAAACCCGACCTTAGACAATTTGGTCAGGCTGAATTCCAGACCGATCGAGAACATGAGGAAGATAATACCGAGCGTGGAAAAAATGTGAATAGTCGACACTTCATGGATCAGGGAGTACGGCGGTGTGTGCGGACCGATGATGAACCCGGCCAGGATATAGCCCAGGACAACAGGCAAATGTAACAAACGGCACAGGATGACCGTGGCCGCGCTGACGGCCATGACAATAGACAGGTCCTGTACCAAGATCAATTCGTGCATGCCGGATTATACATTACCCATCCGGCAATGTCACGGGACAATCGCGAAAAGCGCCTGCGCCGCATCTTCAGCGTCGATGTTCTGCTGGATGATCCGGATGCGCCAGGTGCCGATGCTGTCGGGGCCTTCGTTAAAGAACGGGATTCCGAATCTCTTAAAGGAAAATTCCGTAATGCCGTTGGGGACCTTGGGGACGGAGGTCGTTATTCGATCGACCAGGCTGTCTTCATGGAACAATTCGATGTTAAAGATGGCCGGCAGACCGGCGCCGTACATGTTGGTCACAGCGACCTTGCCCTCGACCGGATGTCCGACCTTGATGATGTCGTCCTTGAGCGTGATCTTGAGGTCAAACCCATGGGTGGCCGCGTGTGCAAGGCTGCCGGTTAAGAATACACAGATCAAAAGAAAAATGCGCATGGACCGCCGTCCTTTCCTTCCGCTTCTAATAGCGATATGCTATTATAAACAGGAACGGAACCCCATGGAACTATATTTCTTAAGACATGCGATCGCCGTTGAACGCGGCACACCGGGATATGAAGACGACAGCCGGCGCCCGCTGACGGATGAAGGCCGGGCCAAGATGCAGAACAATGCGCGCGGCATGAAGGCGCTGGACATCTCCTTTGACGCTGTGCTCTCAAGCCCCTATGTGCGGGCAGAACAGACCGCCGCCATCGTGGCTTCTGTCTTCAAGATCCGGACATCCGACATCCGGATCACGGAACAGCTGACCCCCTTTGCCGCTTTTGAAGACCTGCTCAAAGAACTCACAACACATTTCCCAAAAGCCCGACGCATTTTACTCGTCGGACATGAGCCGCACCTGAGCGGCATGGTGTCCTTCCTGCTAGTCGGCGGCCAAAGCATCCCCATCGAATTCAAAAAAGGCGGCCTCTGCAGTTTGCGGGCAGAAAAGCTTTCCGGACCCGGATCTGCGACCTTCAATTGGATGCTCACCCCCGCCCAATTGCGCCTGCTGGCCGGTGGCAATAAACAGTTGACGTAAACCCGCCTTGTGTTATATTTTATGTCTTCCTAAGGCCCCATCGTCTAGCCTGGTCAGGACGTCTGCTTCTCAGGCAGAAAACACCGGTTCAAATCCGGTTGGGGCTACCAAATGCACCTCTTCGGGACTTCTTAACGTTAACTGCTTGAAAATTAAAGCAGTTGCAGTGATTCTAGAAATCCCGTTCCCATAGAAAACGTTATCGGAGAAAATTATGAATATCACTCACGCTGGAATTGGAGCAATCATTTTCGGGGTTCTTTGCCTAATAAAACCTCTTGGAAAACATCTCTCAGTTAATGCTCCAGAATTAGTATGGGCATTTGTACTTACGCTAACCGCTACATTTGCCGGCGTGTTCCTTGCAGTCCAATTAGAATCTAAAAGGGGATACGAATTTGAAGCAAATATTTTTAAAAGAAGCTTCACAGCTATTATGGTTGAAGTCAGTGATAACCAGTCAAAGATTGATGCCTTGAAAGGCAATAGTACAGATGCGTTTCAACTCTTTCATTTAGATACAATCATATCGGCATCAGTAATAACTAATCCTTTACTATATAAATACTCGGGACAAGAATATTGGACGGCACTTGAAGGATATATCGGTTTAGTGGGAATAGTAAATAAGGCTCAGGATCTATTAAGTGACAAAATTAAATCACACGGCAAAATTTCTGATGAAGATTTAGCTTCCCTGAAGCAAAGACTAGAGCTAGCTGAATATTACCTCCGCATCCTGCTAATGCAAACACGACTATACATAATCATTCATGATGTGCGTTCGGTCCAGCCTGGTAATTTTCAAGAAGTAGAAGATCTTCTGAATACTTATGGCGATAAGAAAGTGGCCTTAGAAAAAATTGCAGTTAGAACAAAAGAATTTGAAAATATGAATGACGATCTTAAAAAGACTCTTAGGGAACGATTCAAAAAAGCCATTGAAGAATAATCCACAGACCTAGGCTGTATCAAAATACGATCTTGGTGACAGTCCATCAATTTAGTGTACTTGCCGTGCATGCTGAAAAATTATGTTGTCGCTATCTCAATTTCTTAAAATATGCTGATGTTTTAAAGCCTGTTCATACCAGCAGGCGTCTTACCTCTAATGGGATTTTGTGTAATGCAATCTCAGGTCGATGACAATGCTCCCGTTGGACCTGAGAACTATCCACCCTCTCCAATTAAATAAATTGCAGCGGGTTTTTGATTTATGCTATCTTGTATCACATATTAATAAAGGAGATCTCATGGAAAAGAAGGCATCCGCAGTTTGGCTTGGATCATTGAAAGACGGCAAAGGCATCATCTCGACGGAAAGCGGCGCTCTATCAAAGGCCCCCTACGGCTTTAATACACGATTTGAAGGTGTTGCAGGCACCAATCCTGAAGAGTTGATCGGTGCGGCACATGCCGGATGTTTCTCGATGGCCTTGTCTGTGCAGTTGGGAAATGCCGGCCTGACGGCCGAACGCATCGACACCACCGCGACGGTCAGTTTTGAAAAATTAGAACAGGGCTGGACCGTGACAGGTGTTCATCTGGATGTCAGCGCTGAAGTCCCGGGCACGGATGAAGCGACGTTCGAGAAATTGGCCAATGACGCCAAGACGGGCTGCCCCATCTCCCGGCTGTTGAATGCCAAGATCACCATGACCGCGAAGCTGGTTGAATAATAGTAGCCTAACGCCGGCTTACATGATAATTTAGCTACACATGACCGTCCAAAACTGGAAAGAAATCATCGCCAAGTACCAGATCGCCGACCGGCGGCTGGCCTCCTGGCAGCTCATCAATACCCTGGTCCCCTATGCCGTGCTCTGGTACTTTGCATACCTGAGCCTGGCCGTGTCCTATTGGCTCACCCTGGCCCTGTGCGTCCTCGGAGCCGGGTTCTTGGTGCGCATCTTCATCATCTTCCACGATTGCGGTCACCTGTCTTTCTTCAAGTCGCAGAAGGCCAACCGCTTTTGGGGCTTCGTCACCGGCGTCCTGACCTTCACACCCCATGATTACTGGTGGCACGAACATGCCCAGCACCACGCCTCCGCCGGAAACCTCGACGAGCGCGGCATCGGCGACATCTGGACCATGACCGTCAAGGAATACGTGGACGCTTCGCCCATCAAACGCGCCTTCTACCGCCTTGCACGCAATCCCCTCTGTCTTTTTGTCATCGGTCCATCGGTGATGTTCATCCTGCTGCGCCGTTTCCCCCGGCCCCACGGCGGATGGAAAAAATTCCGCAGCATCATGCTGACGAACGTCGGCATCGCGGCCATGGCCTTGGCCATGCACGGCCTCATCGGGTGGAAGGCCTATGTGCTCATCCAGCTGCCCATGCTCATCATGGCCTGTTCCGCCGGTGTATGGCTATTCTACGTGCAGCACCAATTCGAAGGGGTGTACTGGGAACGTGAGGATGATTGGGATTATGTGACCGAGGCCTTGAAAGGAAGCTCCTTTTACAAACTGCCCAAGGTGCTCCAGTGGTTCACGGGCAATATCGGCTACCACCATATCCACCACTTAAGCCCGCGCATCCCGAATTACATGCTGCAGCGCTGCCATGACGAAAATGTGCTCTTCCAGCAGATCGAGCCCATCAGCCTGCGGGGCAGTTTCAAATCCCTAAAATTCCGCCTTTGGGATGAACAGAACCGCCAGCTCATCAGCTTCCCAGAATTCAAGAAGCTCCGTTTGACGGGCCTTCCCTGCATCGCCATCCTGGCCCTGCTCCTGACTTCCGGCTGCACCTACCGCCATGTCACCGAATTCGGTAAGGAAGGGGCCCCCATCTCGGTTAAACACCAGGAATTCGATAAAGCCTTGGATGAACCGGGCAAAGCCCCCCGCGGGTCCCGGAAATCCGGCCTAGGCTGGGGCTCTCCCACCGAAGACCGCTGCAGCACCGGCGCCTATGCGACCAGCAGCTATTGCCGCTGATCTTTTATAAGAGAAAGGTTCTGCCCATGCGCACATTCACATTTTCTTTATTATTATCCATCCTTTTCTGCGGCCTCGGCCATGCAGCCCCGGCGTACGGCACCAAGATGCCCGCCCAAGGTAAATTCTTTGGCGGCTTGCAATCCTATGCAGTGCTTGACCGGGACCTTAAGGGTGACAACGGCGAAATGCATAGCCTCCAGTATTTTGCCCTGCTTTCATACGGGCTCATGGACTGGCTCTCCCTCGACCTCAAAGGAGGGGTGGGCAATATACACCAGCGCGGCGGCAATTACCCGGACCTCAATTATGCGACCTACCTGGGCGGCGGCTACGGTTTTCGTGTCAAATTGTACGATCATGATGCGACACGCGTGGTTGCGGGCTTCCAACACATCAGTATCCACCCTTACCAGGTCGCTGTCGGGCCCAACCACCACAAAACTGTGCTGGACGACTGGCAATTTTCCGCCCTGGTGTCCCACGACATCTTTAATATCACGCCCTACCTGGGCGCCCGCTGGTCGCGGATGAACAAGATCTATTGGATCGAAGACGAACGTAACCGCATCAAATCCGATAAAGACCTGGGGCTCATCGCGGGTTTCGATCTCCCCCTATGCGAGCGTGTGTGGTTCAATGTTGAAGGCCAATTCTTAGATGGCGCAGCCTTAGCCGGAAGCATCCACTTCTCTTTTTGAACTGGCTAAAAAACATCCGCATGATCCTGACCGGTTAAATCCCTGCAAGTTTTCCTCAACTGAAACCCGTAACTGTGGTAAAATGCCCTTATCTTCAAGTTTAAAAAAGGGGATTTACCATGTCAGACCAAACAACACCCGCTCCCACATCTTATCGCCGTAAATACACCACCCGGCAGATCATTGAAATGACCGAACAGCGCCGGATCCAGCAGGAAACTGCCCAGCGCGTCGAGGAAGCGCGTGAAACTGCCTCCAAACAGGCGGTCATCAAGGAAGCTGTCGAGAACGCAATGGCTGAACAGGCTGCTGCCCCTGCTGCCGAACCCATCAGCTCACGTATCCTTGAAGAAGTGAAAATATTTTCCAACCAGGTCGACATCCGGCCTTCTGATGAAGTCATGCCCGCACGCGCTGCCGTCAAGGAACATAAGGACAATGGCACTGCCCGCGCCTTGCCGCTTGCCGCACTCTATGCCATTGCTGTCTTTTCGATCCCCGACGCCTGGACGGCCGCCTTATCGGCACAGCTCAACGCCGTGATCGTGCACGGCACTGCCTGGCTTCTGACTGCGCTCCAGGTGCCCTCGTCGACCGAAGGCGCGTTCCTCAACATCCCTAAATACACGATCCCCCTGCACGGCGACATGACGGTCTTTTATTCAACCGTGCTGCTGGCCGGTTTCGCCGCGCCCTATGCCTACATCCAAAGCGCTTCAACGGTGAAAAGATGGGCGATCCTGGCCTCCCTCATCCCGTTGGCCTTTTCCATCAATATCCTGCGCCTGGTCCTGACGGCAGGATTCGCGATGAATTTCGGCGTGATGTCCGCTGATTCGAATTTTCACGGTGTCCTGGAAAAGCTTGTCTACGTCTTGACCATCCTCGGCGTGATGATCACAGCGTCCCTGCTGCAGAACGATGACTAATACCAAATAAGAAAAGGCAGGTCCAATGGTCCGTCGTATTTTCCTGTTCGTTGTCCTCTATGTGCTCCTATTGAATTATTTCATCGGGCTGGCCTGGCCGGCGGTGTGGTGTTCCATGTTCGTGTTCGGCCCGCTCATCGCCCTGGGGCTATGGGACATGTGCCAGGACCAGAAGGCCATCTGCCGCAATTTCCCTGTCATCGGGCACCTGCGTTACTTCATGGAGCTCATCCGCCCGGAGATCTACCAGTATTTCATCGAATCCAACTCCTCCGGCCGCCCGTTCAGCCGCGAAGAACGCTCGGTGATCTACCAGCGCGCCAAGAACGTGCGCGACACCATCCCCTTCGGTACACAGAAGGACCTTTACCAGACCGGTTATGAATGGGTCAACCATTCGCTCTTGCCCAAACAGGTGAAGCCGGAAGGCATGCGCGTTCTCGTCGGTGGAACGGATTGCAACCATCCCTACTCGGCAAGTTTGCTTAACATCGGCGCCATGAGCTACGGTTCATTGAGCAAGAACGCCGTCCTGGCCTTCAGCAAAGGGGCCAAGATCGGGAATTTCGCGCACAACACCGGCGAGGGGGGCTTAAGCTCCTACCATTTGGACGGCGGCGGGGACCTGATCTGGCAGATCGGCACCGGCTATTTCAGCTGCCGCCAGGAGAACGGTTCCTTCTGCCCTGACAAGTTCAAGGAAAAGTCCCGCCTGCCCAACGTGAAGATGATCGAATTGAAATTGTCGCAAGGGGCCAAGCCCGGCGGCGGCGGCATCCTGCCTGGCGCCAAGGTAACTAAGGACATCGCGGAAGTGCGCGGCGTCCCCATCGGCCGGACCATCATCTCACCTGCCTCCCATCCGGGATGCGATACTCCGGTCAGATTGCTGCAATTCATTGCCCGTCTGCGGGAACTCTCCGGCGGCAAGCCCGTGGGTTTCAAATTGTGCATCGGCAAACGCCATGAATTCCTGGCCATCTGCAAGGCCATGATCCAGACCGGCATCAGGCCCGATTACATCGCGGTCGACGGCGGCGAAGGTGGCACCGGCGCGGCACCACTCGAATTTTCGAACCATATCGGCTATCCCCTCACCGAAGGCCTCATCTTTGTGCACAATGCCCTGACCGGTTTCGGCCTGCGCGACAAGGTGCGGGTCTTTGCCAGCGGACGCGTCACCGCAGGCTTCGGCATGGTGCACCACATGGCCTTGGGCGCGGACGCCATCTATTCCGCCCGCGGCATGATGATGTCCTTAGGTTGCATCCAAGCCCTGAAGTGCGATTCCAACCATTGCCCGGTCGGCATTACCACCCATGATCCCGGCCTCACCGTCGGCCTGGTGCCGGGGGAGAAATCCCAGCGCGTGGCCTCCTACCACCGCAATACGGTCAAAAGCTTAAGCCAGATCATCGGCGTCATGGGATTGGACCACCCTTCTGAACTTCGTCCCTGGCATATCATGCACCGCCTGGACACCATCCAGTCCGCGCATTTCGGGCGCATCTATAACTTTTTGAAGGACGGTGAACTTCTGCGCGAACCTTTGCCCGCAGAATTTGAAGAGGCGCATAGAGCCGCTTCCGCCGATACGTTCGCCCGGGTACATATTTAGATCTTGCCCGGTAAACAAGCAAAGGAAGTGCCATGGTCAAATTGACCTCATCCCGCAAGGGCAGGAAATGCAAACATTACGGGTGCAAACACGTCTTAAGCATCTATAACCATGAAGCCTATTGCCATCTGCACGCCGGTTCCATACCGCCGAAACAGAAGCCCAAGGGGAATTTGAACAGGAGTTAGAGGGGATGTCTCACAAGATACTTGTTGTCGATGACGAGCCGGACATCGTCTTCATGATCAAGTCCGTGCTGGAGAAAGATGGTTACGAGGTCAGGACCTCCGCCGACGGGTTTGCCGCATTGAAACTGCTGAAAGACTACGTCCCGGAACTGATGATCGTGGACCTGACCATGCCGGTGATGGACGGATGGCGCTTCACCATGAAGGTCCGCCAGGACGAACGCTTCAAGAAAACCCCCATCATTGTCTTAAGCGCCCTGATCGAACCGGAGCGCAGCACGGAACCGGAACAATTCGAATCCGCCGATGCCTACATGTCCAAACCTTTCGATGTGTTCAAGGTCCTTGAGAAGGTCAAAGAACTGTTAAATAAATAATCAGGAAAGGGAATCCTATGATCAAGAAATTATTCGTCCTCATGAGCCTCGGTATCTGCGTATTGAACTTCAGCGGCTGCATCCTGCTTGCCGCCGGTGCCGCTGGTGCGGGAACGGCCAAATGGCTTTCAGACAAGGTGACCCAGGAAGTGGACGTCGGCTCCGACCGTGTGTCCGCCGCAGCAAAGGACGCCTTGAAGGACATGGACATCAAGGTCTACAAGGAAACCTCCCTGCCAGAAGTGGTCCAGGTCCTGGGTACAGACAAACAACAGCGCAAGGTCTGGGTCGACATCCATCCCATCGATGCCAAGAACACGCGCATCGATGTCCGGGTCGGCTATATCAACGGCGAGGACGATTCCCGGAAGATCCTCGATGCCATCGTCAAAAAATCCAAGTTGTGGTTCTAAAAGATCATGGAGGATCGGATTTACGGCTAGGCCGCCGTAAATCCGATCTAAGTTCGCACAGGCAAACTTGATGTCGCCTGTGGCTCCATAAGTTTGGTGCTCATTTATGCCTACACAGATCGCCATCGGGTTCAGCCAGGCCGCCGACGCACAGGAAGCCGCGCACCACGCCTGTGTCGCGGCCAAGGGTCAGCTGAACACAACGCAGACCGACCTGGTGCTTTTATTTGCCACCCCTGCCTATGCCGGGGAAGAAGCGCTTGGGGTGGTCCAGAAGATCCTGCAGCCTAAACGCCTGCTGGGCTCTTCCGCCGCCGGGCTCATCCTGACGGAAGGTGTGTTCTCCCGCGGGCTGGCCGTGCTCGCCATCAATTCCGACGAACTGAGCTTTGCCATCAATGCCGTATCATCCTCGCCGGGCAAGGAAATGCGCACGCCCGGCTTTGAAATGGGACGCAAGCTCAACGCGGATTTCAAGACCCACCAGCGGCAGGCCTGCCTCCTTTTTACCGATCCATTATTCCACAACGATACCGACTTCATCCGCGGCGCACAGGAAGTGCTGGGCTTGGGTTTCCCCCTGCTCGGGGCGGTCGGCTGTGTGGACCGCAAACACCGCAAGGACTGCCAGTTCTACAATAAACAAGTTCTGACCCAAAGCGCGGTGGGCCTCTTGATCGGCGGCGCGGTCGTGGGTACGGGCAACCAGCATGGCTTCAAACCGCTGGGAAAACCCCGCACCATCACCAAAGCCACCAATAATGTGATCCACACCATTGACGATAAGCCTGCCTTCGCCCTCTATGATGCCTTCCTGGGGCCCGAAGCACAGAAACTCGCCAAAGGCATTTCACCGACGAACGCACTGCTTTACCCCCTAGGCATCTATCTCGAGGAACAGGGCCAATATCTGCTTAAGAATGCCGTTGACATACTTCCGGACGGGAGTATTGTATGTCAGGGAGAGGTCCCTCAGGGTGCGGAAGTGCATTTGATGATCGGCAGCCGCGAATCCTGCCGAAAATCCGCGATGACCGCGGCCAACCAGGTCAAGGACGCCCTCGGCGGGAAGGAAGCAAAGCTCGTCATCATCATCGAATCCGCCGCCCGGCAAAAACTCCTCAAAAGCAGTGCCGGCGTTGAAATACGCGCGGTGCGCGACATACTCGGTAATAATGTGCCTGTCATCGGCATGTACGGCTTCGGCGAGATCGTCCCCCTCGGCGCCGGACACGGCATCAACAACACCTGCATGCAGAATGAAAGCATCCTGATCCTGGGGCTTGATTGATATCATGAACGCGTGGACACTCAACTCTTCTCAGATCTGGATGGCCCTCGCGGTCGTCGGCGTTCTCCTGCTCGGCGTCGTAGCTTATTTCCTGATGATGCTGGCTGAAAAGGAAGAATCTCTGCGGCAGATGCAGGCCGCCCACCAAAAATTGATGCGCTCGTTCAATGAGCTCGACGAACAGGCCAAGCTCATCGTGCGCACCGACCTTGAACTGAACAAGGCCCAGGAAGAACTCGACAAGCGTCTCAACGGCCTCAACGTCCTGCAGCGCACCTCACGGCATATCAGCCAGGCCCTCAATGAAGGTGAGATATTCCAGAAACTCAACCCTGCCCTCTTCGAAGAGCTCGGTTTCGCGCGGGCCCTGGTGCTCACGCTCGACGAGAATCGTAAGGCGCGCGGCAAAAGCAATTTCGGCTTCCCTGAAGAAAAACTCAGGAACATCCTGCCCCAATTGAACAGCGATGAACTGCTGAAGAACGCGCTGGGAGAGAACCGCACCCTCTCCTCCATCAACGCAGCGCGCAAACTCAAGGAAAAGATCACCACGGTCTTCGAGACCGAAAACTTCGTCCTGACCCCGATCAGCACACAGGCGGGCACCATCGGCTTTGTCTTTGTCGGCAACGGCTACGCAGCCCCGGCCATCACCCAGGGCGATGAGGAGTTGGTCGGCATCCTCGCAAGCCAGATAGGACAGGCGGTCGAGAACGCCCAGCTCTTCGAGAAGGTCTTCCGCTCCAGCCAGGAGCTCGAGATCAAGGTCAAGGAACGTACCAAGCAGCTAGCCAGCGCCCTGGCCCAGGTCAACGAGATCAGCGAACGCAAGACCGAGTTCATCTCGGCCGTCTCGCACGAATTGCGCACGCCGCTGACCTCGATCAAGGGCTATGCCGCCATCCTCATGGCCGGCAAGGTCGGCGAGATCCCCGATGCGGTCAAGGAACGTTTGGGTAAGATCAACACCCACTCAGATAACCTGGTCCAACTCATCAACAATCTCTTGGACATCGCGCGCATCGAATCCGGCCGCGTGGACATGAAGTTTGCCCCACACCCCGCCAAGGCCATCATCGACAATGTGGCCGACCTCCTGGCGCCGCAGATCAATGCTAAGGAGATTAGGCTCAAGACCGAGGTGCCGCCGGAGGTCAGGGACATCTACATCGACATCACCCACGCCGAACGCGTGTTCATCAACCTCTTGAGCAATGCCATCAAATTCACGCCGCAGAACGGCACCATCACCATCGCCGCATCACCACGGGTGGAAGACGGTTTCGCCTCCTTCAGCGTCATGGACACGGGGATCGGCATACCGCCGGACGACCTGGGGAAACTGTTCAATGAATTTTACCGCGTGGACAATGAGATCAACCAGAACGTCAAGGGCACCGGCTTGGGACTGACACTGGCCAAGAACATCGTGGAAGCCCATCACGGCCATATCAACGTCAAGAGCCAAGTGGGTCAGGGCACCACCTTCACCTTCACCCTGCCTGTCTCATCCGCGGCCTACACCAACGTCAAACCGAAATAAAGAAGGACACAATGCGTAAAGAAAAGATCCTCACCATCGACGACGATCCCGACATCCTGGACGTCCTGAACCTTACCCTTTCGGAACATTACACGGTCATCTCCGCGCCCAACGGCAAGGAAGGCCTGGAAATGGTCAAACTCAAAGCCCCCGACCTTGTCATCACCGACTACATGATGCCGGTCATGACCGGCCCGCAATTCGTGCGCGAACTGCGCAAGGACGTGCTGTTAAGCCATTTGCCCGTCATCATGCTGACAGGAAAAGGCGACACCAAGGACATGGTCACCGGCATCGAGGCCGGCGCCGACGATTATTTGATCAAACCCTTCGAGCCCGAAGCCTTGCTCGCCCGCATCCGCATGATCCTCAAACGCACCATCCGTTCCCTCGATGCCAACCCGTTGACGCGCCTGCCGGGCAATGCCTCCATCATGGATGAATTGCAGAACCGCATCGATTCCGGAAAGCTCTTTGCCGTCGGGTACGCGGACTTGGACAAGTTCAAGATCTTCAATGATAAATACGGTTTTGAAAGAGGCGATGAGATCATCCGCGCCACCGCCCGCATCCTGCTCGATGCGACACAGACCGGCGCAGGGCCGGAAGGCTTTGTGGGCCATATCGGCGGCGATGATTTCGTCTTCATCTGTGATGATGACAAGGCGGATGCGGTGAGCCAAAAAATCATTGATGCCTTTGACCTCGCAGCGCCCGCCTTTTACAGCGAAGAGGACCGCCAGGCCGGTTTCATCATGGGCAAGGACCGCCAGGGCAACCCGACCACGGCCACCTTCGTCGCCATTTCGATCGGCATTGTGAGCAACCGCGGACAGAACATCAACCACGTGGCGCAGGTCGGTGAGATCGGTGCGGAATTAAAGAAGTATGCAAAGAGTGTTGGAAAAAGTAATTTCGTCAGGGACCAGCGGAAGACTTAACTGCAGCCCTTCTTGGCGTCCGAGATAGGGCCGCACTCACTGCCGCCAAAGGCAGGTGAGGGGCATTCGCAGGTGCGGTAACTTGTTGCCACTCCGGGAGAACACGGGGTCCATTCACACCATCCCCCATTGATCGGCTTAGGGTTATCCCCCATGATGACCCTGGCCGCATCCTCGTAATACTCATTGGCCGTATTGTGCACCTGGGACATGAACCCGCCCCGGGCGAACGCCATAAAAACAAGCGTGGCCACGACGCTTGAGAGCAGTAAATACTCAATGGCGGTTTGGGCTGTAGTGTTCATCTTCATAAGTACTATAAATATACCACGCTAGGAGAGACTTTTCAAATAGGCCGCGGCTTTTGACCAATCCGGGGCCCCGTAGAAATAGCTGGCGGTAATGAGAACATGGGCGCCTGCCTTGACCGCCGCGGGGGCGGTTTGGGCATTGACCCCTCCATCGACGGCAATATCGCCTTGGAAGGTCTTTTTGAGCCCTTCGATCTTGGGCAGGGCTTCAGACATGAATTTTTGGCCGGCAAAACCGGGATTGACCGACATGACCAGGACGCCGTCGCAATCCCCCAAAACATCCTTAATGACCGGCGTGCCCGGATTAAGGACAATAAAGGCTTTTTTACCAAAACCACGGATCTTCTTGAGGTCCGCACGTAAAGCATCAATGTCCACGGCCTCGACTTCCTTGGGCCACTGGTCCCAGTTCCGGGCAGAAGCCTTGCGCGTGCCATAACATTCCACCTGCAGCTGGATGATGTCCGCCCCGGCCTTGGCATAACTCTCGATGTATTGCCCCGGGTGCTCGATCATCAAATGCGCTTCCAGCGGAAGTCGGGTATGCTTGCGCGCGGCCTCGACAATAATGGGACCGATGGTCAGGTTCGGGACGAAATGGCCGTCCATGCAATCGATGTGGAAACGGGCGACACCCGCGGCTTCGCTTTTTTTGATGTCGGAAGCGAGGTTGGCAAAGTCTGCAGATAGGATGCTGGCAGATATTTCGATGGGTTTGGTCATAAAAGCAAGAAATGGTAATACTAAAATTAAAATGCGTGGGGAGGGAATCGAACCCTCAAGCCTTGCGGCACACGCCCCTCAAACGTGCGCGTATACCAATTCCGCCACCCACGCAAATCTAACAAATGTTAAAAATAGGGGGCTGTCCCCTATTTCGACTCGTAAAGGTATACCAGAAAAATAGGGGACTGTCCCCTATTATTTTTCACCCGCCAGCGCGGCCGCGATGAAGGCCCGGAACAAGGGATGGGCCGCATCGGGTTTGGACTTGAACTCAGGATGGAATTGGCAGCCGACAAACCACGGATGGTCCTTGATCTCAATGATCTCGACCAGGTCGCGTTCCGGGTTGCGCCCGGCGATCACAAAACCCTTTTCTTCAAGTTTGGCGCGGTATTCATTGTTGAATTCATACCGATGGCGGTGGCGCTCGGAGATCTTCGCCGACTTGTAGGAATCAAAGGCCTTGGTCCCCTTTTCAACGGCGCAAACATAGGTACCCAGACGCATTGAGGCGCCAAGGTTCTTCACCTTCTTCTGCTCCTCGATCAAGCTGATCACCGGATGGCCGCTTTCCTTGTTGAATTCGGTCGAATTGGCGTCCTTGAAATGGCACATGTGGCGCGCGAATTCGATGGTGGCGATCTGCATCCCTAAACAAATGCCGAAGAACGGGATCTTGTTCTCGCGCACATACTGGACAGCCCTGACCTTGCCTTCGATGCCGCGGCTGCCGAAGCCGCCGGGAATCAATACTCCATGCACACCCTTCAAAAATTTCTTGGGGTCGCCCTTTTCCAGGTCCTCGGAGTCGATCTTCACGATATTGACCCTGGCATTATTGGCAATGCCGGCCGCGACCAGCGCTTCATAAATGGATTTGTACGCATCCTGCAGGGCGATATATTTCCCGACGACGGCAATCTTGACTTCCTTGGCCGGCGAACGCAGGCGCTTTAAGACCCCGTCTTCCCATGCCTTGAGTCCGCGATCCGGAAGCTTGATGTTGAGCTTCTTCAAGACCAGTGTATCGAGCCCTTCCTTCTTCAACGCCGAAGGCACTTCATAAATGTGTTTGACGTCCGCGGCTTCGATGACGGAATCCACGTCCACGTTGCAGAACAGGGCGATCTTCTCACGCTGGTCCTGCGCAATGGGCTTTTCCGTGCGGCATAACAGGATGTTCGGGATAATACCGATCTCGCGCAATTTACCGACCGAATGCTGAGTGGGCTTGGTCTTCTGTTCGCCGGCGGATTTGATGTACGGCAGAAGGGTCACGTGAATGTTGAGCGCATAATGCTCGCCCAATTCCCAGCGCAGCTGACGGATGGCTTCCAGGAACGGCAGGCTTTCAATGTCGCCCACGGTGCCGCCGATCTCGACGATGGTGATGTCCACATCATTGGCCTTGGCGACCTTCTTGATGCGTTCCTTGATCTCATCGGTGATGTGCGGGATGATCTGGATGGTCTTGCCCAGGTAATCCCCGCGGCGTTCCTTGGTGATGACGGAATAATAGACCTTGCCGGCGGTGATGCTGCTGTCCTTGGACAAGAGTGAATTGGTGAAACGCTCATAGTGCCCCAGGTCCAGGTCGGTCTCTGCCCCGTCGTCGGTGACATAGACCTCACCGTGCTGGTATGGGTTCATGGTGCCGGGATCGACATTCAGGTAGGGATCACACTTGATGATGGCGATCTTAAGGCCGCGGGCCTCAAGCAATTTGGCCAGCGATGCGGCCGCGATCCCCTTGCCCAAACTGGAAACAACACCACCTGTGACGAAGATGTATTTGCTCATGGCTCCAACCGCAGTTTATCGCTGTTTGTCGGGATATGCACCGGATAATCGCCGGTAAAACACGAAGAACAGAAGGCGTCCTTGTCCTTCATGACGCCGAGCATGCCCTCGAGGCTCAAAAAACCCAACGAGTCCACCTGGATGAAATCCGCGATCTCCTTGACCGTCTTGTTATACGCGATCAATTCCCCCTTGGACGGGAAATCAATGCCATAAAAACAGGGCGACTTGATGGGCGGGCAGGAAATGCGCATGTGGATCTCCTTGGCCCCGGCCTGGCGGATCTCTTCGATACGATTCCTCGACGTGGTACCGCGCACGATGGAATCCTCGACCACGATCACCTTCTTGCCCTTGATCATCTCCCGAATGGGGTTGAGCTTGACCCGGACCCGGAACTCACGCAGGAACTGGGTCGGCTGGATGAAGGTGCGGCCGATATAGTGGTTCCTGATCATGCCGATCTCGAAAGGGATCCCTAATTGCTGGGCGAACCCTAAGGCGGCGTAATTCCCAGAATCGGGGATGCCCATGACAAAATCTGCTTGGGCCGGGTGTTCCTTGGCCAATTGCGCACCCAGGCGTTTTCTCACCTGGTACACATTGTCGTCGAAGATATGGCTGTCGGGACGGGCAAAATAGACATTCTCAAAAACACATTGGCGCTTACGTTCCTGCTTGGCGCCAGGAAGGAACACGGACTCGATCTTGTTCCCCTTGATGATGACGATCTCACCCGGTTCGATCTCGCGCACGTATTCGGCCTTCATGAGGTCAAAGGCGCAGCTCTCCGAAGCGAGGATGTATCCGTCCCCCAGTTTCCCAAGGCTGAGCGGGCGAAAACCTTGGGGATCACGTGCGCCAATGATGTAGTCTTCATAAAGGAAGATCGCAGAGAAAGAACCCTTGAGCTGGGCCAGCACCTTGGAAAACCAGGTCTTCAAGTCGCCATTGGCCGACTTGGCCAAAAGATGCACGACGATCTCGGAATCCATGGAGGTCTGGAAAATGGACCCCTCATCCTCGAGCTTCGCGTAGAGCTCCTCGGTGTTGGTCAAATTCCCGTTATGGGCGATGGCAATGGGTTTCTTGCGGTGGGTTACTAAAATGGGCTGTATGTTCTTGTTGCTGGAAGAGCCGGTGGTGGAATAACGCGTGTGGGCGATGGCGACGTGGCCTTTTAACCTGGACATGTCGTTTTCATCGAAATTATCGACCGCAAGCCCCACCTTCTTGATCATGTGGGTGTCCTTGCCGTCATAGGACACGATGCCGGCCGCCTCTTCGCCCCGATGCTGGAGGGCATAAAGGCCAAGGAAGGCCATCTTGCCTGCTTCTTTATGGTGGGAGATACCGACGATACCGCACATTATACAACCACCTTTGTCTGGTACAGCGTCTGTAATGGTTCGACGGTGAATTCTTCTTTAAGGATCGCCTCAATGCCGTTGACCGCGGCCCAGGCACCCTGCAAGGTAGTGATGCAGGGGATATTGTGCAGGATCGAAGCCGCGCGGATGGAGCGCATGTCGCTCTGGCTCTTCTTACCCGAAGGCGTATTGATAATTAAGTTTATCTCACCTTTCTTGACCAAGGTCAAGGCATTATTTTCACCCTCCTGGGCCTTGTCGACGATGGTGACCGAAAGCCCGGCGGAACGCAAGACCTTAGATGTTCCCTTGGTCGCGAAGATCTTGAACTTGAGGTCGGCCAGCTTCTTGGCCATGAAGGCCACCTGGCGCTTGTCCTGTTCATTGACGCTGATAAAGACGGTGCCCGATGTGGGCAGCGACTGGTTGGCCGAGATCTGCGCCTTGGCAAAGGCCACGCCAAAGGTCGGCGCCGTGCCCATGACCTCGCCGGTGGATTTCATCTCCGGTCCCAGGATGATGTCAACGCCTGAGAAGCGCGAAAACGGCAATACCGATTCCTTGACCGCGAAATATTTAAGGTCGTCGGGGTTGGGCAGGTCGTATTCCTTCAATTTCTTCCCGGCCATGATCTGGGCCGCGATCTTGGCCAGCGGCACGCCCGTGGCCTTGGACACAAAGGGCGACGTGCGTGAGGCGCGCGGGTTGACTTCCAGCACATAGACCTGGCGTCCCTTGACCGCGAACTGGATATTCAAAAGACCGATAACCTTGAGGGCCATGGCCAGACGCACGGTATGTGCCTTGATGTCCTTGATGACTTCCTCGCTCAAGGTGTGCGGCGGCAGCACACAGGCGGAATCGCCGGAATGGATGCCTGCATTCTCAATATGTTCCATGACGCCGGCAACGAAGACATCTTCCCCGTCGCAGATGGCATCCACGTCCACTTCCTGTGCGTCTTCCAAGAACTTATCGATCAAGACCGGATGGCCGCGCGAAACGCTATGGACCTCATCCAAGAATGACCGCAGTGATTCTTCATCATAGACAATGCGCATGGCCCGTCCGCCCAGGACGAATGAAGGACGCACCAGGACTGGATAGCCGACCTTGAGCGCCGCGGCCAGGGTCTCGTCCTTGGTGGTGGTCGAGGCATTGGCCGGTTGGGCGATCTTCATTTCGGTGATCAGCTTCGAAAAATGTTCGCGGTTCTCGGCCATGTCGATGGAATCGACCGATGTGCCTATGATGGGCACCCCGGCCTGGTGCAGCCTGCGGGCCAGGTTCAAAGGCGTCTGGCCGCCGAATTGCACGATCACACCGTCGGGCTTCTCGATGTCATAGATATTCATCACGTCTTCAAAGGTCAGCGGTTCGAAATACAGACGGTCGGAAGTATCGTAGTCGGTCGACACGGTCTCCGGATTGGAATTGACCATGATGGTCTCGAATCCCATGTCCTTGAGCGCGAACGAGGCATGGCAGCAGCAGTAATCGAATTCGATCCCCTGGCCGATGCGGTTGGGACCACCGCCCAGGATCATGATCTTCTTCTTTTTGCTTTTGCGGCGGGCATTGTTGAGCACCGCTTCGTCCTCGGTCTCATAGGTGGAATAATAATACGGCGTATAGGCCTCGAACTCAGCGGCACAGGTATCGACCACCTTGAAGGTGGCGACGACGCCCATGTCCTTGCGCAGCGCGCGCACATCCTTCTCGCTCTTCTCGAGGAACTCACCCAATTGGGCGTCGGAAAACCCGTATTCCTTAGCCTGGCGCAGCAGCTCCGGGCTGACGGTGCCGGTAGCAGCGACCACGGCCTTCAAATGGTTCTCAAGCTCGAGGATCTGGGCAATCTGGTCGATGAACCAGGGATCGATCAGGCTGATCTTGGACACATCGTCGATGGACCAGCCTTTTTGCAGGGCATATTTCAAATAAAAGATGCGTGAGGCATTGGGTTCCTTGAGGCGCAGGCGCACCTTCTCGTCCTCAATGTCCCTGAAATCCTGCTTGTTGTCGAGGCCGATATGGTCGATCTCAAGGCCACGTAGGCCTTTTTGCAGGGCTTCCTTGAAATTGCGACCGATGGCCATGGTCTCGCCCACGGATTTCATCTGGATGCCTAAAATGTCTTTTGCTTCCGGAAATTTCTCAAAGGTGAAGCGCGGGATCTTGACCACCACATAGTCGATGGACGGCTCGAAACAGGCCGGGGTCTCACGCGTGATGTCGTTCTGGATCTCATCGAGCGAATAACCAACGGCGAGTTTGGCCGCGAACTTGGCAATGGGGAAACCTGTGGCCTTGGAAGCCAGAGCCGAGGAACGGGACACGCGCGGGTTCATTTCAATGACGACCATGCGGCCGTCCTTGGGATCAACGGCGAATTGGATATTGGAACCGCCGGTCTCAACACCGATCTCACGGATCAGGCGGATGGAATGATCGCGCATGGTCTGGTATTCAGCATCGGACAAAGTCTGTGCAGGGGCGACCGTGATGCTGTCGCCGGTGTGGACGCCCATGGGGTCTAGATTCTCGATGGAACAGACGATGACCACATTGTCCGCGCCGTCACGCATCAGTTCAAGTTCATATTCCTTCCAGCCTTCAATGGATTCCTCGATCAGGATCTCATGGGTCATGGAGCTTTCGATCCCCAAGGCCGCGACACGTTCGAATTCTTCCATGTCACGGCAAATGCCGCCGCCGGTTCCTCCCAGGGTAAAGGACGCACGGATGATACAGGGAAAGCCCATGGTTTCCGCGGCCTTCTTGGCCTCTTCGACATTATAGGCAAAGAGGCTCTTGGGCACATCCAGACCCACCTTGATCGCAGCAGCCTTGAATTCGCTGCGGTCTTCGGCCTTCTTGATCACTTCATATTTGGCGCCCAGCATTTCCACATGGTATTTGGCCAGGATGCCCTGCTCATAGAGCTTCATGGCAAGGTTCAGGCCCGTCTGCCCGCCTAAGGTCGGCAAAATAGCGTCGGGACGTTCTTTCTGGATAACCTTCTCGATGAATTCCGGGGTCAAAGGCTCGACATAGGTGGCGTCCGCGATCTCCGGGTCGGTCATGATGGTCGCGGGATTGGAATTGACCAGAACGACCTGGTAACCTTCCTCCTTCAACGCCTTGCAGGCCTGGGAACCGGAATAGTCGAACTCACACGCCTGACCAATGACGATGGGGCCGGCGCCGATGATGAGTATTTTCTTTAAGTCTGTGCGCTTAGGCATTCTTCTTCGCCTCGATCATATCGATGAACTGCTTGAATAAATATTGGGAATCGTGGGGGCCCGGCGCGCTTTCTGGATGGTACTGGATGGAAAAGGCCTGGTGGCGCTTGTGGCGTATGCCCTCGACGCTTTGGTCGTTCAAATTGGTATGGATGACTTCCACTTCCTTGGGGTCCAGGCTCTTGATGTCCACACAGAAGCCATGGTTCTGGGAAGTGATGCCGATGCGGTTGCCCTCAAGATCTTTGACCGGGTGATTCGCGCCGTGATGGCCGAATTTCAATTTATAGGTGGTGCCGCCCAAGGCAAGGCCGAGGATCTGGTTGCCCAAGCAAATGCCGAAGATAGGCAGCTGCCCTAATGATTCTTGGACCGTCTTGGTGACATAGGTCACGACCGCCGGGTCGCCAGGGCCGTTGGACAGGAATAAGCCGTCAGGCTTAACCGACATGAGTTCTTTGTGGGTGGCCGTGGCCGGGAAGACGTGGGTCTCACAGCCCAAGTCCGCCAGGATGCGCAGGATGTTCCATTTGATGCCGCAATCAATGGCCGCGATCTTGTATTTGCGCGGGCCCTTGGCCTTCCACACATACTTCTTAGGGGTGGTGACATCCTTGACCAGGTCCGCGCCTTCCATGGAAGGGATGGCGGCCAATTTTTGTTTCAAACTGGCAGGATCAAAGTCTTCGGTCGAAATCATGGCCTTCATGGCCCCGGCATCACGCAGGTGCCGGGTCAGGGCGCGGGTATCGACCCCTTCCATGGCAATAATCTTGTTGTCGTTGAGATATTCGGTGAGGCTTTTGGTGGCGCGCCAATTGGAATGGCGGCGGCAGAATTCCTTGACCACAAAGCCTTTGACGTGGACCTTGTCAGACTCGTTGTCGTCGTCGTTGATGCCGTAATTGCCGATCAGCGGATAGGTCATCACCACGATCTGGCCGGTATAGGAAGGGTCGGTCAAAACTTCCTGGTACCCGCTCATCGCGGTGTTAAAGACAGCTTCGCCTGCAGTTTCTCCGGTTTCTTTTAAAGTCCGGCCGCGGAAAATAGCGCCGTCTTCAAGATATAGTATGGCGTCTTTCATTGATCCTATTGCTTAAAAATCGTATGGGAATCAGCGTGGCGGGAAACTTTTCTTCCAAGCCCTTCCAATTATAAGGAAAGGGGACACATTGTCAAGCAAATAGGAATTGCCTGAGGTCGATGATAGGCACAATGGTGCGGATATTGAATTCCAGGCCGTCAAAACCCTGGCGCCGGATGCGGTCGACCAGCTCCTGGTTGAGTTTCATCCTGACCCCTTCGCCCTCTTTCTCAATATTCATCTGCATCTTGGCGCGGTCAAGGTCGATACCGCCGGGTGTAACGGCCATGGCCGGGTCACGGAACTCGACCAAGAGCCTCCCTGTCATCTGTGTGTATATATTACGAATGCTCAAGTCGACCATTTCCTGATACTTCAGAGGGCTCATCAAGAAGGCGACATCCCTAAAATCGGAAAATGTTTTAGCATGAAATGTATGTGTAAAACGCTCCAAGAAGATGTCCACACTATCGGGAAGGGAGGCTTTGTTGAATTCAGGCAGATCCCCTGCAAGATAGGTGAGATACATCTGCATAACCCTCAACGCAATTTCCTTCTCTTGGGGAGCGAAGGTCTCAACGAATTCCCTGAACGTAGCCTCATGGTATAAGATTTTTCCTTTTAAGGTCTCAAGTTTGCTCTCCAGGAAACCAACAAGCCAAGGCATCTCCTTCTCACGGCGCGGTGAAATAGCCAATGACTGCCAGCCGGTCACCACCCCCTCTTTTAGGGTCAGTGTGACATGCCCCTTATATAAGCCCATGATATCCTGTTCACTTTGCCCTTTCCATGGGACGGGAAATATCTCATAAATGATCTGTCCATCGCGGGCGCCGTCCTGGTAGTCAGGACTGACGGCCAATATGACACTATCGTTATCCCTCTCCCATGCGAATTTATAAATGAAGTTCTGCCGCGTCTTGCGCCATTCACCGATCATGGCCGGGTCTCGAACAGTATCGGGCTGGTCGCGTTGATAGAACCCTGAGATAATGTCTTTGATACGCTCAGAATGGGCATCCAACGTACCTTTGACTACCTTCAAATGGTCGACGAAATGCCCATACTCCTCGTCATTCTCAAATACTTCCTGGATGAACAGCGACAGAAAATAAGTGTTCTTCATGCCGTCGCGTGAATCTCCATGCACGTTCTTGTATCTTGCCAGAAAATCTTTTGCCTCGGACAAGATCTTTGACCGCGCCTGTTGGTCCGAATATTTGTCCACCTGCCGGCGGATGATCTTAAGCAATGTCAACATTTCCTCATCCGAGTCCTTGTCCATGGCATTCATGGCCATGACATCGGAATACTCCTGGTAAAGAACGGAATTGAGCCCTCCCATCAAATGCCCAAGCCCATTGAAATTCCCGCTCACGCTTCGCCCAAATTCATTGAACCTATTGAATTCCGCGTGTATCTTCTTGAGCAGCGCCTTGCCTTCCTCCCATGTGGCTTCATCTTCGCTCGACAATGGGATAGCCTTGATCAGCTTCAGCCTGCGTTCCCCGCCAAACTCATCCACAAAATATTCCTCCTCGATGTCTTTTGGCCAGCCTTTCATGGGGATCGCGAACGTAATGGTGCCTTTGGCGGCATCTGTGCGTAGAACCGTCGCCACCCGGTCACGGTGCTGCTCTTTGTCATGCTCCGACTCCGTGAACAATATGGCCCGCGCGCCCACCGGCAGCGCCAAAAGACCGTCCCTGCCCACAATGGCGGTCATGGCGGAGTCCCGATGCCTTACACCGCTGAATACAACAAGCGCTTCCAAATTAAATGCCGGCGCCAAGGTCGTTACATTCTTAACTACAGGATAACCCCGAGCTAAGAACCCTCTCAAGGCTGAAGGGCCATTGCCCATCTTTCTAACGGCTGATGCAAAATCTTCGATCAATTCTTGCAGCTTGTCTTCTGTTGCATACTGTTTAAGGTCGATAGGTCCAGTATTGCCGTGCACCAGCACAGCCATCAGCACGATCATATTGTCCGCCATAGCATGATTGCCCTCAGACCTGAAGTGGGCTAGGCGCTTAGATATCGACTCCTTAAGGGAGCCCGGCTTTGACGTCATTGCAAGATCCAGAGCTCTGTCCCTAAAATAATCATGTGCCGCATTAAGCGCGGACATGGCCATCACGCCTATCTGGGCATCTTCAGGATCTTCCAAGGCGCGCAGATATTCTGTTTGTGCCCATCTAAAAAGACCGTAAAAGCCCTCCAGCTCTCCATCCGTTGCATCTTTGATCCTCTCGTCAAAAGTGACCTTCATCCGGGCATATGCCTGGTCCATGGACCGCTGCATGTGCGCCTCAAGGATCTCCGGCACATCTTCTTTGTCGACGACATTACCAAATTTCGGCGTGAAAAGAGAAAGCTCGTATTGGTCAAAGCCCTCCTGCAGGCCTTCTATTTTCACCAAGGCATTCCATAAAGATTCCTGATCCCCGCTGTTCTTCCATGCCTCCTGATAAAGCAGGGCAAGGGCTTCTTTATCCGTGTACGGCTTTTGATAGAGCCGTTCGACTTCTTCAATGGCTTTCTGAAATGCATCGAATCTCGGCTGCACATCTGTCATAAAATCCAATTGCGGTCTGGAGACCAAGCTCAACATTGCCTTGTCCTTCTCCTCGATCATTCGCCGTGCATGCCACATGATATTTACCGGCCCGGACTGTTTGGCAACAACGGCAACCTTGACCGAAGCCGTTATCCCCCGGCGCCATAATTCTCCGTTTATTTCTGTGGGATCCTGTTGCGTAAACATGATAACGGGGGTTCCCTGGGCACTTAGGAACTTGGCGGTCTCTATAGCCATGTCCTTGGATTCCTCCGTTCCCCCATCACTCGCATCCATGACGACCAGATCGATGCCCCTGATATGATGCACAATGTCCTCTTCCTTACCGACAAATTCAGTGACCACCGCTCCTTTTTTCTCAAACTCTTCCCTAAGCATCTTGCGTATGGCTTGCCGGGGATCCGTGAGCAAAACCATCTTGGCATATAAGGGCTGCTGGCGGTCTATGACCGCCTGCTGGTCTCCCGCATCTTGTTCCGGAGCGATCGAAAAACCGGATGTGGCCAGTACAATGGTGCCGCCGGACAAGAAGGCAAACGCTTCGTTCTTATCATCCAATCTCAAGTGAACAACCCCTGTCTCTTTAGGCAGTCGGGATATCTCCTCTTGAGACAGAGGTAGTGCCAATCCATCCGGGTCAAGCTTATAAAACATTGCCTTAGGCAGAACAAATTTATCTTGAATGGTGATCCCTTTGACCCCTGCTTTGTTGCTCTGAAACCCCGCCCAGATGGCAGCTCCCAAATGGTGAAGATCAATGTATGCATCCTCTCTTGTGAAGGTAAGAAGTGCATTCGCATCGAACATTCTGCCAAAATCCGGATGTTCCGTCTGGTCCGGCACAGATGACGACCCGCTGTTCATGGCCGCATCCCCGCTGACCTTGAAGGCCTTGCCCGTGATCAGGCCGGATGCCGGCAGCTCGGTCTGGCTGCGATGCAGGAAGCCAGGTCGGCCCAGCATGGCAAAGTCGGCACCGCCGGAGAAATATTTGCGAGGGATGGATGTACCATCGGGAGCGGCCGTGTCCTTGATATAATTGAACACACCCTTCTTGTAGGCCTGCAGGTAACGCTCGAAGATCTTGTCCTTCTCCCCTTCATCCATCGCATTGACACCGACGGAAACCTTACCCTGGTTGCCATAGACCTGGGTCAGGACCGCATCCTTGAGGGCGGTCTTGTACCAGGAGGCCAGGATCATGGCATAGAACATCTGTCGAAGCGGCGCAAAGTTCTGGCCGGCATTCACTTCTTTTTCCAATTCAGGAAGGATGACTTCGCGGACGATCTGAGAAGCTAGTGAAGCGGGTCCTGCCCCTGCGGCACCCCGTTCGTCCTCGCTTACGCTGCGGGCGTACGGGGTCCCCGCCTTCGGGTCACCCGCTTTAACTATCTGCTTCTGTATAGCTGTATAGTCTTCCGCAAGCATGACCTTAAGATGCGCACCTGTGACATACGCCGTATTTCCGCGTTCGAAGACGTCGGCGCGGTCAGCGACGATCCAGACCTTATTGAACGTATTGACCGGTATCTCGGTGGTGCCGTAAAGTTCGCGGGACTTGGCATAAACCTTGTCCCAGAATGTCTTGCCCAATTCTTTCTCCGGATAGATCAGCGAGGCGGTCAATTGCTTGAGCACATAATCCTGGGCCAGCATGTCCCGTCCCATTTCCGTCTGCCCAAGATCAGGGGCGATCATACGGTCTTTTTCATAGGGCGAAAGGTTGACCCACAGGTCCTTCTCAGGCACCGTCATGGCGGCCATGAAATATTTGATCAGGGTGTCGGCCTCTGCTTTTAATTGGGATTGCTTTTCTTCGTTTGCAATGACGGGATCGCTGCCGGTATCCACAATGAAATCAAAAGCGAATGGGTTCTGGGGATCGACCTTAAGGCCTTTAAGCAAGACCGGTTCAAAGGCCGGGCTTAAGGCAACCATGGCACCCGGCACAGGCAATTCCTGCACCCCCTGGGCATAGGCCGGCCCGATCACGGTCGAAGAGAAAAAGGACAGGATAAGGCAAAAAATGGCACCCTTGCGGAACATGCCGAAAGGATACCATATATATATACTTGATGCCACTTACGGCTTGGGCAGGACCTTCTTTAACTCTTCCACCAGTTCAGGCGCTTGGGGAGTCACCCTGGAATCAAAACGCGCAGCCACCCGGCCCGTGGGGTCGATCAGGAACTTGTTGAAATTCCAGGAGATAGATCCCGGGAAAGGGCTCTCCTTGGTCAAGTAGGCATAGAGCGGGGCTTGATCCCCTCCAGCCACACTGATCTTGGCAAACATCGGGAAGGTGGTCTTGTATTTCAACTCGCAGAATTTCTTGATCTCTTCATTACTGCCCGGCTCCTGGCCCATGAAATTATTGGCCGGGAAACCCAGGACTTCGAAACCTTGGGACCGATATTCCTGATATAGGGCTTCCAGTCCTTTGTACTGCGAGGTAAAGCCACAATGGCTTGCGGTATTCACGATCAAAAGCGCCTTGCCCTTGTAATCCGCAAGGGACTTCTCCTGGCCATCGATGGTCTTGACGGTAAGATCATAAATGCTCCTGGGCATGGTTTCTCCTCCTGCTGCATACGTTTGGCAGGCACCGCTCAAGAGCAATGACGCAGTCATCAAGACCATCGCACAATATTTCATATCGCTCCTTAGGTATGGGCAACGACTTCGATCTCGACCAGGGAATCCTTGGGAATGCGGGAGACCTGGATGGTGGTGCGCGCCGGTGCATTCTCTGACTTGAAATACTGGCTGTAGATCTCGTTCATGCCTGCAAAATCATTGAGGTCTTTCAGGAACACCGTGGCCTTGACGACATTGTCGAGCTTGGAACCGCCGGCCTCGATCACCGACTTCACATTTTCCAACACCTGCTGGGTCTGTTCCTTGATGCCGCCGGCGACCATGTTGCCTAACCTGTCGAGGGGGATCTGTCCTGCCGTATAAATTAAATTCCCGATGGAAACAGCCTGGTTGTACGGCCCAACGGGTAAGGATGCCTTGTCTGTCTTGATGATCTTCTTGCTCATTTCTTTTCCTTTCGTGCGATCGCCTGTCCCGCAGCATGCCCGCTGGCCCAGGCCCATTGGAAATTAAAACCACCGATCCTGCCGTCGACGTCCAAAACTTCGCCGGCCAAGAACAGCCCTTGTTGTTCATTCGACTCAAGCGTTTTGGGATTGACTTCAGCGAGGTCAACACCGCCTGCAGTGACTTCTGCCTTACTATATCCAACCGCCCCGCTGATGGCAAGCGGATAATGCGTGCAGGCTTCGGCCAACCTCCGGCGGGCTTCCTTGCCCAATTGGTTGAGCAGGACATTGCCATCGAGTTTTTGTTTGGCCAGCAATACCGCCGCCATGCGCTGGGCCATCCTGTCGGTCAAGACGGTCCTGAGCGTCTTCTTGGGATGCTTGATGCTTTCATCTTGTATGAAGGCTGTGAACGTCTCGGTCGTATGTTCAGGGAAAAAATTCGCAAAGATCTGCGGGGACTGTGCGGCACAGGCCAGCCAATGCCGGCTGATGTCCAAGGCCACGGGGCCGCTGAAGCCGATGTGCGTGAACAGGAAGTCCCCCGTCATGGAAAGCTTCTTTTTACCCTTGCTGTAAAGGTCCAGCGCAACGGGGAGGGCAATGCCGCTGATCGACTTTAACTCTTCATCATCCGTGGTGAGCGGTGTCAGGGCCGGCATGGTGTCTAAGACCGTATGGCCGAAGGACTGGGCAATTCGGAATCCAATCCCGTCGCTGCCCGTGCCGGGATAGGAAAGGCCGCCGGTCGTGAGAACGGCCGTCCTGCCTTGAAAACCAAATCCATTGCCGCGCACGGTAAAAATGCCCTCTGCAAAAGTGACCGCTTCCACCTTATGCTCCGCCTTGACCTCGATATTCAACTTGCCGCATTCGGCGAGCAGGGCATCGAGGACTGTTTTGCCTGAATGTGTGGTCGGGAAATATTTCCCTGTGGGCTCGAGCACCAGCTCCACCCCGATCTCCTTGAAAAAACGGATGGCCTGGATATTGTCGAAACCGCGCAGGATATTGCGCACGCGCATCCGCTGACCGCTGTTGTAATCCTTCTCGCTCACCGCCTTGTTGGTGACATTGCAGCGGGTGCCGCCAGACATGAGTATCTTGGCCCCGATCTTCTTCTGACCGTCCAACAGGAGCACCTGAGCCCCGCCCCGCGCGGCCGTGATCGCAGTCATCAAACCTGCCGCACCTGCGCCTATGATGATGGAATCGTAGATCATGGCTGACCCATGCTGATATTCTTATACTGGCCCGACGGCAGATCGCCCAGGGTGACGGTGCCAAACGCAATGCGCTTAAGGGAGATCACTTCATGGCCGATGGCCTTGAACATGCGGCGGATCTCGCGGTTCTTGCCTTCGGTCAGGATAACATCCAAATGTGATTCGCGGCCGCTGATCTTGCGCGCGGTCAATTGACTGGCCTTAAGGATCTCTCCGTCGTCCTCAATGCCTGCCAAGAGAACTTCAATGTCCTTGTCCTCGATCCTGCCTTCAACGCTCACGACATATTCACGTTCAATGCCATTGGAGGGTTCGGTCAGGTAACTCGATAATTTGGTGTCATTGGTCAACAGTAGGAGGCCGGTGGTGTTCATGTCCAGGCGGCCGACCGGATGCAGATTATGCAGCTCTTTCGGCAAGAGATCATAGACGGTCTTGCGGCCTTTCTCGTCGCTCTTGGTCGTCACATAGCCTTTGGGTTTATTGAGCATGATGGTCTGCCGGGCCGCTGGCTTCAGGGCCTTGCCGTCGACGGTAAAAACATCTTTCTCAGGAACAACTAGGAAATCAGGGTCCTTGACGGTCCGGCCATTGACACCAAGCCGTCCCTCCAATATCCATTGGCGTGTTTGTGAACGCGATGCGAGACCCAGTTTGGACAGGGCGCGTTCCAAAGCGACCTTGCCTAAAATGATGCCCATACGCCCGCCAGATAACTTTCTTTGAAGGTATTGGTGCCGGGAAAATCCTTGTCCTGCCCGATGGGGGCCATGTCCTTGATGGGCCGGCTGTCAGCGGCGTGCTTTAACATGCCCTTGAGGTCCGTATGCGCAATGCCGTTGAAATTCGTGGAAACAAGGATATGCCCGCCAGGAGTGATCACCTTCACGGCATTGTCCAATAACGCCGGGAGGTCGCGCTTGACCTGGAAGGTCTTTTTGTCCCCCCGCGCAAAGGACGGCGGATCGATGATGATCACATCAAAACAATTGGCCTTCTTGACCGCTTTTTCCAAAAATTCTACCGCGTCAAAACAAAGGAACTCACCGCGTCCAGGCGCAAACTTATTCAAAGCATAATTGTCCTGCCCGCGCTTAAGGTAATTGCGGCTCAAGTCCACATTCAAGACCTCGGCGGCACCATTGGCGCGCGCATGCACGCCGAAGGAACAGGTATAGGAAAAACAGTTGAGCACCTTTTTGTCCTTACAGACCGCGCCTGCCATCCGACGATTGGCGCGCATGTCCAGGAACAATCCCGCATTCAATCCGTCATGCACATCGACCGCGAACGAAAGCCCATATTCTTGGACTGTTGTTTGGGACGCCCCCTTGATCAGGAAGCGGGATGTAATGTCGTCGGCAGCAGATGAGGCCGTCGTGGAACGGTCCTTGAGCAGGAGGCATTGCGGTTTGAAGTGGGTGCGCACGATCTCTGCGATCAGCTCTGCCTGCGCAACCCAGCGGGATTCAAAAGCCTGGGCCACGAAATGGCCGTTGTATTCCTCAAGAATGAGCCCATCGAGACCGTCGCCCCGCCCATTGACCAGGCGCAGGGCATTGGTGTGCTCACGCAGGGGAATGCGTTTCTCAAAGGCGGCTTTGAACAATGCGGTCATTATCTGGGGACAAAGCTCATCCCGGGCTTCATGGCCAGAATGCTCTGGGCAATGAGTTCCGCGGAATGGACCAAGTCGGTCAGCGAGCAGGTCTCGACCATGGTATGCATATAGCGATTCGGTATGCTGACCAGGGCCGTGGCCGTGCCGTCGCGGGCGATCTGGATGGCACCGGTGTCCGTGCCGTCCGGGCGTCCAAGCGAAGAGAATTGGTACGGGATCTTTTTGGCCTTGGCTGTCTTGGCCAGGAGATCTCCCAGGATATGATTGGTATTCGGACCCTTGTGCAGGACAGGGCCTTTGCCCAGGGCCACTTCACCGACGACCTTCTTGTCGATGCCCGGTGTGTCGGACGCGAAGCCGACATCCACGGCAATGGCCGCGTGCGGGGCAATGCCGAAGGCGGATGTGCGGGCGCCCCTCAAGCCAACTTCTTCCTGCACGGTTGCAACCGACCACACACCGATCTTCTTGTCGAGCTTTTTGGAGGCGGCCAGGATCTTAACGACTTCGGAGACAACAAAGGCGCCGACTTTGTCGTCGCAGCCCTTGGAGGTGAACATGTCATTACGCAAGAATTTCACGTTGGGCGCATAAGAAACAGGGTCTCCCAACTCAACAACCTTCAAGGCATCTTCCCGGTCGCTGGCGCCGATGTCGATCCAAAAATCCTTGATCTGCATGGCCTTGCCGCGTTCGCTCTCTTCCATCAAATGGATGGGCTTCTTGCCAATGATGCCGTCGATGGGGCCGTTGGCGGTCAATATCTTGACCGAGGTCCCGGGCAGTACGGCCGGATCGATGCCACCGATGGCGATGACATAAAGGAAACCTTCCTTGTCGATATGGGAAACCAAAAATCCGATCTCATCAATATGGCCGGCCAGCATGACCTTGAATTCTGCTTTCGGGTTCAATGCCGCAATGGCATTGCCGTGCACATCCACACGCAATTGATCCGCAAATTTCTGTGTGCGCTTCACCCATACGGCACGGTTTGCTTCCTCGGCGCTGGAAGGCCCGCATTGGCTTAAAAGGTCAACTAAAAATGTTTTGGATTCAGTGTTCATATGCCCCTCTGTTATTGTTTTAACATTTCAACGATCGCCTGCCGGCATTTCCGGTCGGGGCAGTTATTATAGCTCAAACCCAAACGGCGGTCATAAATATCATCCACGCCCATGGCCATTTCCGTATTGAGCGAATACAGCACCTGCGCACGGATGGCCGGGGAACAGGTGCACAGCTTGCCCTTGAGGGAATGGTCGGCTTCCGTCAGTGCCAGCACATCGCTGAAACGACTGCCATACAGGGACATGAGGTACTGCACGGTCTCCGCCGGGACCCCGTAACGCACGGCCGTGGTCCTCACATCTTCATGCACCAGGCCGCTGCCGAACAGGGCATAATGTTCCCCGCCGGGCAAACGCCGGACGCGGTCGGGCAAAAGCTTGGCCACACATTCCCGGGCAATGGCCCGGTAGGTGGTGTATTTGCCTCCCATCACATAATAAACGCCGGAAAAATTCCGTTCAAGCACATGCTTGCGCGACACCTTCGACGGGGACCCGCGTTCATGGACCAAGGGCCTTAAGCCGGCAAAGGTGCTGATGATCCCTTCCCTGGAAAAATCCAGTGCGGGAAAGGCGGCCTTGGAGCGGCTCAGTAAATAGTCAATGTCCTCTTCTTCCACCCGCACCTGGTCCGGCATGTCCTTGTAGTCGGTGTCCGTGGTGCCGATGAGCATATTGCCCTTGAAGGGAATGATGAAAAAGATGCGCTTGTCGTCCTTGTTCTGCAATAAAAATGCATTCTCCCCGATCGTTCCCTTATGCACAATGTGCACGCCCTTGGTGGGCCTCAAACAGGGGCGTGACTGCGGACTGTCCTTGTGCTTCATCCGGTCCGACCATGGCCCGGCGGCCACAATGATCTTTTCCGCCATGATCTGCGCCACATCACCGGAAAGAGTGTCGCGCACGCGCACGCCCGTGGCCCTGCCGTTGACCTTCAAGAATTCCACCACCTCCACATAATTGGCAATGTCCGCCCCGCGCTTCCTAGCCATCAGCACATTCTCAAGGCAGATGCGCGCGTCATCCATTTGCGCGTCAAAATAGGAGACCCCGCCGGCCAACCCGTCCTGTTCAATGCCCGGCGCCAGCTGCAAAACTTCTTCAACGGAAAGGGTCGCATGGCCGCCAAGACTGTAACGGCCGCTTAAAAGGTCATAAAGCCAGACGCCCAATTTCATCATCCACAATGGCCGACCCGCACCCTTGTATACCGGCACCACAAAACGCACGGGCTTGACCAGGTACGGCACATTCTTCCATTGGATGAAACGCTCTTTCAGGGATTCAGCGACCAGGTCGAATTCAAAATTCTCAAGGTAACGGATGCCGCCATGGAGCAGCTTGGTGGATTTGCTCGACGTGCCCGATGCCCAATCCGCTTTCTCGACCAAGGCGACACGCGCACCGGCCGCCGCGGCCAGGTTGGCAATGGCCGCACCATTGATGCCTCCGCCTATGACGAGAAGGTCGTAATGCCTTTTAGGGAATCTTTTAAGGTCGCGGTTCACACTGATCTCACATATTGCAGAGTTTTATTTTATCAAGACGGGTCAAAGACTTGATGGCGGCCTCGCGCGCGAATGCCTGGGACTTGGTCCAGCCGTTCTCTCTATATCCTAATTGCACCGGTCCCCGGCCGGACGTATACCGTGCGCCCTTGCCTTCATTGTGCATCTTAAGGCGGCGTTCGATATCATTGGTGGATCCGGTATACAGGGTCCCGTCGCTGCAGCGCACGATGTATACGGACCAGTCCTTCATAGGGCCCGCTTGACCGCAGCCTGCCAGCCGGCATATTTCGCCCGAGCTTCACTGGCCGGCATGGACGGGCGGAACACCTTGTCCGTACCGCGCATCCGGGCCAAATCTTTCACCGACCACAGCCCGGCCGTGACACCGGCCAGATGTGCCGCGCCGGCCACGGTTGAGTCGACCATTTTAGGACGGACCACACTGGCTCCGATCAGGTCGGCCTGGAATTGCATCAACAGGTTATTGCGGCAGGCGCCGCCGTCGACGGCAATGGACTTAATCTTAAGGCCTGAACTCTGTGACATCAGGTCAAAGACATCCTTGCTTTGGTAGGCCATGGACTCGATGGCCGCCCGCACGATATGGGACAAATTGGCCCCGCGCGTCAAGCCCGTGATCAGGCCCCGCGCATCCGGGTCCCAATAGGGCGCACCAAGCCCGGCAAAGGCAGGTACAAAATATACTCCGGCCGTGTCCTTCACACGGGCCGCAACCTCCTGGGCCTCGGCGGAAGTCTTGATCACCTTAAGTTCATCACGCAGCCACTGCACCACTGCCCCGGCGATGAACACCGACCCTTCCAAGGCATACACGGACCGGCCTTGTGCATCGCAAGCCAGGGTGGTCAATAGGCCATTGTCCGCGCGTTTCAAATGTTTACCCGTATTGAGCACCATGAAGCATCCCGTGCCATAGGTGTTCTTGATGCTTCCAGGCAGAAAACATCCCTGACCATATAAGGCCGCCTGCTGGTCACCCATCACAGCCGTAATGGGAATGCCCAACGGTAATCCTGCCACTGCTGCGGTGGTGCCGAATTCATTCCCGGACGGAAAAACCTGGGGCAGGCATGCCAAGGGCACATTGAATATGTTCAATAAATGCTTGTCCCATTGCTTGGTGCGGATATTAAAAAGCATGGTACGCGAGGCATTGCTCAGATCGGTCGCATGCAGCGCACCGCCGCTCAATTTATACATAAGCCATGAATCGATGGTCCCAAAACACACGCCCCCCTGGTCAGCCTTTGCTTTGAGTCCGGGCACATGTTTGAAAAGCCATTGGAGCTTGGTGGCGGAGAAATAAGGGTCCAAGCGCAGTCCCGTCGCTGAACGGACATAGGCAGCGTGGCGCTTGAGCGGGGCCGACGAACACATGGCAGCCGTGCGGCGGTCCTGCCAGACAATGGCGCGATGCAAAGGCTTGCCTGTGGCACGGTCCCAAACGACCGTGGTCTCCCTTTGGTTGGTGATGCCGATGGCGGCGATGTCCTGGGGGCGTAACTTCGCCTCTTTAACGGCGCGGCGGACCACGGACTCGACGGAAGACCAGATGCCCAGGGCATCATGCTCCACCCATCCGGGCTTCGGGAAATATTGCGTGAATTCACGGTAGGCGCGGGCAATGACCTTGCCCTTTGCATCAAAGACAAAAGCCCTCGAGCCTGTGGTGCCCTGATCAATGGCCAGAATGTATTTGGGCATCCTATCTTCCTAAACGTTTTTTGTTCTGCTCATACACCTGCAGGCCAAGCACCTTGCGGGCCAGGGCATCGCGGTCGGTGCCATTGTCAAAATCGTATTCCATGACGGCCAACATCTGGATGATCTGCTGGAAAGGGGCCTCGAGCATGCGGGGATTCTGGGATGCCAGGTCCTCGACCATCTGGGCATAGAACTGGCCGGGTTTGCCGATGCGCACACCTTGCTTCCGGAAACGGCTGATGAATTCATCGACGGTCATGATCTTGGCCTGGCGGTCGATCAACAGTGTCCACGCCCTGCTGCTTTTCTCAAGGCTTTGCCAAACTTCAGATATGTCAACCACGTCTTCGATCTGCGAGGGGTCAACCGATTCATAGGGACGACCAGCCTTCGACACGAGCGCTGCTTGCTGCGCTTCCTGTGCGGCTTGCGCGGCCTGCGCGCCCATCAGGAGCTGGGCGGCCTGCATCTGTTGCGCTGCTGCCATCTGCTGTCC
>JAYVSG010000126.1:0-4752 GCA_043775535.1 Candidatus Omnitrophota bacterium | reverse complement strand
CCTTTTACAAAACCCCAATTAATAAGATTCATATTTTTGGCTTTTTTATGCGGTGTTTGAAAAATAGAAGTCCCCGTACCTAAAGATAGGATATCCATTTCTGATAATTCAAAACCACGCCGCCGTCCTTCTATTATGCCTATTAAACTAGGATTATTTGCATATAAGCCTCCATCTACAAAGAAAGAGCTCTCGATACTTGCTGTATTAAAATAAGTAGGAGCCGCGCTTGTTGCTCTCGCCACCTGCCAAACCTCTTTATTAGCATCATTTGAAAAGACCTCTACTTTAGGATTGGTTACTTCATGCGGCGTCTTAAAGATTGTCACCTGACCAGAAGAAACATTAACGGAAGGAATACACAAACCATTCTTAGCTTCATGCATCTTAAGAAACTGATCATTATGGCTAAAAACTCTTTTAAGCTCTGCTTCAAGAATTGAAGTTGAATACTTGCCCCCACTACCGACTATCATGTTGCAAGTAGTAAGAATATTCTTGAGTGGATTCTTTCTATACGATATTGGGAATATCTTTGAACCCTGAACTTCGTACAACTTTCTAATTTCTGCCATTGGTTTCTCAAAGGCAATAGCCAGGGCAATAATGCCTCCAGTACTTGTACCACATACTAAGTCGAAATATTTGCAGATCGGTTGCGATAATTTAGCTTCAATCGCCTCCAAAAACATCGCAGGAATGATGCCTCTAATTCCTCCGCCATCAATACTTAGAATCCTTAGTTTTCTTCCCATGTTCTCAAATTAATACATTAACTACAGCCCGTTAATTAAAGATGATTTAGATAGGATTGTGGCATTTAAGCTAAAATTTTGCAATCTTTTAAAATAAGCGAACCAACAGTTAATATTGAAGTTATGGCGGTGATAAAAATGGGTTGGAATAGAGCTCTAAACCCTAATAAACACAAGACATGCAAAAAGCCTTGGCGATCAAAGATCACCAAGGCTTTAGACTATCTTTCGGGTTTCCCCGGATGAAAATAACTGGGGTGAGTGAGGGGACTTGAACCCCCGGCCTGAAGATCCACAATCTTCCGCTCTAACCAACTGAGCTACACCCACCATGTGCTGCAAAAGGGCTTGCAGCGAAGGCAATACAATACCAAAAAATCGTAAAACAGACAATAAGAATAAAACGTCCCCGGCACGAGTCGAACGTGCGACCCACAGCTTAGAAGGCTGTTGCTCTATCCAACTGAGCTACGGGGACAAAAAGGCCCAAAGTAAGGCCTCAATCCTATCAAATTTCATTTCCCCTGTCCAGCAGGCATTAAACCCGCACGGGCAAGATCATGAACGGGATCCCCCGCTGATACAGCCTCTTCTGGATGGCAAAGACCGTGAAATTATGCAAGAGACGATCCATGAAGGTTTCCTTTGGGAATACCAGCTGCCCGCCGAAGAACACACATCCCGGATGCTTATACACTACCCTTTGCGAAAGACCTTCGACCTCAAGCGCCAAGTCTATCCCTAAGCTGTAAAACGATTCGGCATAGTAGCCGTTCTTGTTCATGAAGGCCGTATACCTGCCCAGGTCTTTTTGGACAGACCCCTCGAGCTTGTCCAATTCCTGCGCGCCCTTGAAATTGCCCGCGTCAATGACGCCGACCTGGACAAAGACGAAGTTCTTGAATTCACGGCCGAAGGTCTTGAACACACCAAGAAGGGTGTGCATCCCCAGTCCATTGTAGCCGTTGACCAGGATCACCGCGGTCCTGCTGTTGGGGTCCGGCTTGATGATGTCCCCTGCCCCCTTGCTCATCTGTCCGTCGATGGCATCGACCAAGGGATCGAGCCTGCCCAGAAGCCGGGCCGTACGCTTGTAGTGGTTCTTCACCCCATAGGCAAGCAGGGCCGCCGCAGCGGTCACGATCATGGTGATCCATCCGCCTTCATTGAATTTCAATATGACGACGGAACACAGGATGAAGGTCGTCAACGAAAGACCCAGGCCATTGACGAATAATTTCTTCCCCCACCGGGGATCCTTGCCGCGCTCGACCCACCAATGACGCACCATGCCTGCCTGTGACAGGCAGAAGGTAATAAAAACATTGATGCTGTACAGGATGACCAGAACGCCCACATTGCCCTTGGTCAACAACAGGGCAGCAAGACCGGCGATGCCCATCAGCACGATACCGTTCTGGGTGACCAGGCGGTCGCTCAAACTGGAAAAACGCGTCGGCACCCAACGATCCAGGGCCATGTTGGCAAGAACCCGCGGCCCATCGATAAAACCGGCCTGTGCGGCAACAAATAACAGCGTCGATTCAGAAACCAGAGCGATCAGCACGAAGGCCCCTCCCCATGGCGTGGGCCATCCGTGGACGAACACTTCAAACAGCGATGCATTCAAGGTCTTGCCCGGCGTCTTATGCACATCCAACAACAGATACGCGAACATCAAGCCGACCACAGTGAAAGCCAGTGAGAATGCCATGTAACGCATGGTCTTCTTTCCCGTCTCGACCTTCGGGTCCCTCAAAATGGGCAGGCCGTTGCTGACCGCCTCGATACCGGTGAAGGTGCCCGCTCCCAAACTAAAGGCCCTTAAAATAAGGAAGATCACACCCGCCCATCCGACCTGGGAATGCACGCTTTGCACCTCGTGCGCCCCTGTGGCGGCGATCTGCGGTAATTGCGGCGCATGCATCACCAGCGTATAAATAATGGCAAAGGCATGGGTCAATACAAAGACCATGAAAATGGGTGCCAACGGCACCACCGATTCCTTCACACCGCGGACATTCATCCACATTAAAAGGAAGGTGCCTGCCAGGGCAAATCCTAACTTATAACCCAGCCAATCCGGCGGCAGGAAACTGAAGAAAGCGTCCGCCCCGCTGGCAATGGAAATAGCAATGGTCAGGACATAGTCGATGATGAGCGCACATCCGGACACCATGCCCACCGTGGGATTGATGAGCTTGCTGGCGACAAGATAACCACCTCCCCCACCGGGAAATAATTCAATGATCTGTGAATAACTGGCACTGATCAAGAAGATGGTCAGCGCGGACAAGAGGGCGACGAAGATCCCCAGGTACTTGTGTTCACCCAGGGCCAGAAAGGCCTCTTCCGGGCCGTAGCAGGACGAGGACAGGCCGTCCGCACCCAAACCCACCCATGCCAGGAAGGCGATGAGAGACAGACGGTGAAACACGTGGGTGTCATGGGGACTTTTGGCTTTACCGACAAACAAGCTTCTTAGTGCAGAAAACATATGCTCTCCTTTTTTTTAAATGGGGAAATAAAAAAACCAAAGAATACGTCTCTGGTTGTATTCCCCCATTTGAGCTTACGGAGTTAGCTGTCGGGCTAGGTGTGAGTGTTCCCTGTCCGTTTGAGACGGACATTAGCCCCGAGGCCTTGGAGGCCGTGTTTGGGTCCCCCGCTTCCTTTGGCGACGCCAAAGGAATTAAGCTGTTTATGTAACTAAAAGCATAACATGTAGAAAATGGCCTGTCAAATCAGGCATCCGGAGCTTTGACGGTGGGAGACTGCGGACGGTGGTTGTGGTTTTCCAGCCAGGTGCGGACCCCGTGCACATCGCTCCAGTTATAATCGGTTTCCAACAGGAGCACGGTCTGCACAAAGGCCAAGTGGGAATACCCTTGCGGGAAATTGCCGGTCAGACGACGGGTGGAGATCTCCACGTCCTCAGCGAACAATTGGAAGCCGTTCGCGCATTTGATGATGTTCTCGAACATCTCCCTCGCCTTGGTTTCTTCCCCGATCAGGTACAGGGCATTGACCATCCAGAAGGTGCAGACAATGAAGGCATTCTCAGGGAAACCGAAATCATCCTCTTCCACGTAACGGAAGGTGAAATTATTTTTGACCAGCTGCTTGTGGATCTGCTTGACCGTACTGATCATGCGCGGGTCCTTGGCGTCCAGGAAGCCGTAATGCAGCATCAGCAGGGTCGAAGCATCCACATGCTTGGACCCATAACACATGACAAAGGACTTGAGTTCCTCGTTCCACCCATTGACCAGGATGTCTTCCTTGATCTCCGCGGCCACACTGCGGCAATGGCTGGCAAATTCCTTCTTGCCGATCAAGGCTGCCAGCTTTGCGGCCCTGTCCATGGCCACCCAGTTCATCATCTTGGAATGGAGATAATGCTTCATCTCCCCCCGCCGCTCCCAGATGCCACAATCCGGCTGGCGCCATATCGCCTCGGCATGCGCGACTAGGGAACAGATGCTCGTCCACATCTCCTCATCCATGGAGGACGGACTGCGGCGGTGGATCAGGAAATATGCATAAATGGTCTCGATGAATTCGCCATACAGGTCGTTCTGCTTCTGGCGGTAGGCATCGTTGCCAATCCGCACGGGTTTGGAATCCTCATACCCGGCCAGGTGGTCGAGCGTCTTTTCCACCAGCTCGCGTTCGCCATTGATGCCGTATACGACCTTGATGTCCTCGTGCTTGAGCAGCATGCGGTTCAGGATGAAATGGATATAACGGGTGGACAGCTCCACATGCCCGATACGGGCATAGAGATCGATGATCATGGAGGCGTCGCGCACCCAGCAAAAACGGTAATCCCAATTGCGGTCCTTGCCGATGATCTCGGGCAGGGATGTCGTCGGTGCCGCGATCACCGCACCGGTCCTTTGGTAGGTCAATAATTTAAGCGTGATCGTCGAACGGATGACCATTTCCAAATATTTGGCCGGCAGCTTGGTGCGGTACACCCAGTCCAGCCAGTAAC
>JAYVSG010000125.1:0-3632 GCA_043775535.1 Candidatus Omnitrophota bacterium | reverse complement strand
GACCGCAGGTTTCTTTTCCTTGGCCATCATGTCGACCGGGATGCCGCGGCCGTTGTCAACGACGGAAAGGCTTTCATTCTGGTGGATGAACACTTCGATGCCCGTACAAAAACCGGCCAGCGCCTCATCGATGGAATTGTCCACCGCTTCATAGACCAGGTGGTGCAGACCGCGGCTGAAGGTGTCGCCGATATACATGGCGGGACGCATGCGCACCGCGTCCAGGCCCTCAAGGACGGTGATATTGCTGGCGTCGTACGTGGCAGACTTCTTCTTGGCTTCTTTTTCTTCTGTCTTCATGTGTTCCCCTCTATATTATGGCGCCTACGATGAGACCTTCCCTACCTTGAATTTAATGATCTTGACCCCGAGGCTCTTTTTATTAAGCTCCTCGACATACCGGGCCTTTTCCGCATTCATCTTGACCGCGCGTGCGCCGCAATCCACGTGGATGGTCAGCGTGCCGTCCTTGAACGATGCTGCCGAGGAGGTCTTCCCTCCCGAAAGCCGCTGCCACTCCCCTGCAATATCGCTGGGACTGGCCTGGCCCTGGCCTAAAGGTGCTATGACCCGTGGAATAATATCTTTAATGGAGTCCATTGCGCAAGGGAAAAATTAATAAAATTTAATGTGCCGTCGCTGTTCCTACAGGCGCATGGGCAGTGCAAGGTACAGGTAGTCGCGCAAACGAAGCACACAGGGCTTGTCTGGACCCAAAAACTCAAGGTCGATGCGTTCATCGCTGATGTTCTTGAGCACATCAATGAAGAATTGCGGATTGAAGCCCACCATCAATTCTTGCTGGCCGTATTCAACACCCACTTCTTCGCGGCTTTCCCCCACGTCCGGCGTGGTCTTGGAGATCACCAGCTTTTCCTTGAACAATTCGAATTTGATCGCCTGAAAATCCGGCGTGGATAACAGGTTCGCCCGGCGTATGGCCGCCAACAGATCGACCGTCTTCACCTTCACCTTGGTCGGTATTTCTTTAGGAATGACCTGCTTATAATTAGGAAATTCCCCTTCAATGATGCGGGTGGCGATCAAAATTCCGTCGACATTGAACAGGACCTGGTTGGCCCCGCCGATAATGGTGCAGTTTCCAGTGTCCTTCAAATTGCGATTGATCTCAGCCACAGCTTTGACCGGAATGATGATGGAAAGGTCTTTGGCGGCCGTCTGTATGAGCTTTTTTTCGATCTTAGCTAAACGGCGGCCGTCTGTTGCCACCATTTTGGCCGTATCACCTGATATTTCCAACAAAATGCCATTGAGGACATAGCGGCTTTCTTCATAAGATACGGCAAAATTGGTCAAACGGATCATTTCCTTCAGGTCCGCCTGTTTGATCAAAACTGCGTCCTTATCCTTGAATTCAGGGAATTTAGGGAATTCTTCCTTAGGAAGGCCATTAAGCTTGAATCGGCAATTAACACCTTCGATCTCGATCTGATTGTTCTTACGGGCATAGATCACAACTTCTCCGCTGGGCAATTCCCTTATAATATCGCTAAACTTTTTAGCTGGAATGGTTATCGCGCCTTGTTCAAAGATGTGCACAGGGAATTCACAGGATATACCGATGTCCAGATCGGTCGTATTCATCTTCAAACTACCATCTTTCGCCTCCACCAACATGTTGGAAAGTATTGGCAGCGTTGCCTTTGAAGAAACAATATTACTAACAACCTGGATCCCTGCCAACAACTCGTCTTTACTTATCTTGATTTTCATAAATCCATCCTTATCTTCTATAACTACATTTTTAAAGATATCTTCAAACAGAAGCCTTTATAGTAAGGGTTGTGGATAAATTGAATTAAGCCTAAAAACCTTTTAATTCCAACATGTTGCAATATTCACAGCTGTGGATAACCTTGGGATAGGAAAAAGGGTTATACACAGTTATTCCATCAGGACAAAGCTTAGGTGATCGACGATTTTTTTTGTTTCGAGGTTTGTATTCAACTCAGCTTCTATTTTTTTAAAGGCATGTAAAATGGTGGTGTGGTCCTTACCGCCGAATGCCCCGCCAATCTCCGGCAGGGAATGTGTGGTGAGTTTCCGGGCCAGGTACATAGCGACCTGCCGAGGCAAAATAATGTTCTTATGGCGTTTTTTTGTTTTCAGGTCTGCCACATGGATGTTGAAGTATGAGGCAACTTCTTTTTGCACCATTTCCACACTAATAGTCTTGACCGTTTCCCGGACCATATCCTTCAATACATTTTTGGCCACCTGCAGGGTGATGGGTTTTTCTTCCAATAAAGAATAGGCCACCACCCGGATCATAGCCCCCTCCAACTCACGGATATTGGTCTTGATCTCCGCGGCGATGAAGGTCACCACATCATCCGGGACCCGGACCGATTCCAACTCAAGCTTCTTTTTAAGGATGGCAACACGGGTTTCATAATCCGGCGGCTGGATGTCGGTGATCAGCCCCCATGCGAAGCGCGACACTAAACGCTCTTCAAGATTGGCGATCTCCTTGGGCGGCCGGTCGGAACAGATGATGATCTGTTTGCGCGCGTCATGCAGGGCATTAAATGTATGGAAGAACTCCTCTTGCGTCGATTCCTTTCCGGCGATGAAATGGATGTCGTCGATCAAGAGCACATCGATATTGCGGTATTTTTGCCTGAACGCCTCGCCGGAACGGTGACGGATGGCATTGATCAATTCATTGGTGAATTTTTCCGAGGAGATATAACAGATCTTCAAATTAGGATGGCGCGACTGGACTTCCTGGGTGATGGCCTGCATCAAATGGGTTTTGCCCAGGCCCACGGGCCCATAAATAAAAAGCGGATTATATGCTTTGGCCGGCGATTCTGCCACGGCTTGGGCGGCGGCAAAAGCAAAACGGTTGGACGGCCCGACAACGAAATTATCAAATAGAAAGCGCGGATTGACGTTGTGCCCTTTGTCCGGCCCGGCGTCAAAATGCCGTTCCAGGCGGTTGAGCTTCTCCTGGGTCGGCCCCTTTAAGATCTCGGCATTGACCTCGAAGTCGACGCTGACGATCCCCGCCCCCTCGTTGGTCAGGCAGCGCTGGATGGTCGCCGCATAGTGTTCCACGATCCAGTTCTTGAAGAATTCGTCCGGCGCCTGAAGGGTGATGGATCCACCCCGGTCGACGGCCTTCAGGTTGCTGAACCAGGTATCGTAGGACATTTCGCCGATTGCGGTCTTTATGGAAGGCTGGGCTTTTTGCCAAACGTCGAGAAGGGTCATTTTACCTTAATCACAAGTTATCCACAGCTGTGGACGACGCCGACGGCGCGTCCTCAGGGTTTAAGGCCTCTAACTGTTGGGATTATAACAAACAAAATTGTCAATGCAATGGATTTTTCTTAAACCACAGCAACATATGCTCTTTTTGGCGTCAAAAAACTTGACTTGGGGAAACGCTGTGCTATAATTCCACCACTATGAAAAAGCATCTGAAGACCCCAACGAACATTGTCGGTAAAAAAAGACACGGATTCCGTAAACGCATGGCCACTGCCGACGGTCGGGAAGTTCTTGCCCGCCGCCGCGCTAAAGGTCGCCGTAAGCTTATTCCGTCAGCTTAAGCATGATAACACAGGTTTTGGTTGCTGCCATTAAGGGCTACAGGCGCATAAGCG
>JAYVSG010000124.1:0-3481 GCA_043775535.1 Candidatus Omnitrophota bacterium | reverse complement strand
CGGGTCGTCCACCTCCACCTTGACCGCGATGTTCTGGGTCACCCGTTCTTCCGGGGTCTGCACATTGCGGGGAGTGAATTCCGCCTTGGTGGCAATGGTGCGCACATGGCCTTTATAGACCTTGCTGCTGCCATCAAATGAAATGGCGGCTTCCTGGCCTGGGCGGATGCGATTGACCATGCCTTCAGGTACAAAGATCCGCACCCATTGGTCTTTCGGGTCCCCTAGAACGACCACGGCACTGCCCGGCGCAACCACTTCCCCCACCTGGCGCACCTTGACCAGCACCACCCCGTCGATCGGGGATATGACCTGCATGTCCTGCATATCCAAAAGGGCATACTCAACACTCTGGGCGCTGCTCCCCCCGTCCTTGGCCAATAAGGTGACCCTCTCGTGGTCCTTCCTGGCCTGCTCGTAGCGGTCGAGATTGGCAAGCACTTGGCCCGCCTTGACCATGTCTCCCTCTTCAACGGACAACGACACAATGCCCCCGGCCGCCTTGGCGCCCAATTGGTGTTCGGTCATTTCCAGCGTCCCTGAGAATGTGATGTCCTTCAGGTCCTTCTGCCCGCAACCGGAAAAGACCAGGCTTAAAATGAGTGCGGATCCTGCGATCATGCGTTCCATATGACTACTCCCGTACTTTCAGATTTTCATTCAATTTGACGATGATATGGTGGAATGCCTTTACTTCCGAAGGGCTCAATACCTTAAGGACATCCTCCCAGCGGCGGGTGATGATCCCCTGAAAATCCTTCAGGAAAGCGCGGCCTTTAGGCGTCAGTTCGATCATGACCTGCCTGCGGTCATGGGCATGCGCGATGCGTTTGACATACTGGGCTTTGACCAAACGGTTGACCATGCCGCTCATGGTCGGAAGCTGGACCTTCATGTGCGCGGCCAAGGTACTCATGGCGCAAGCACCACGGGCATGGATGGACAAAAGGAGCAGGAATTGGCTCTGGGTGATCATACGGCTGGAAAGTACACCCAAATGCGCCCCTTGGATGATATTGGGCATCAGGTGTGAAACAGCAATGGCGGTCTTTGTGCGTTCGTCGGCGCTCATAGGAATATTACCTTATGCGAAACATTAGCATATACTAACTATATTGTCAATACTCTTACCCGCAATTCATTTTGACTTCATAACCCGGCTCCTGTATAACCTCATATATGCCCCTATTACGCAAGGCGTTCTTCTATCTCTTTGCCCTTGTTTACCTCATCATCTGCCCGGTCATCATCCTGCGCATGCTGGGATTCGTCATCGACTCCAAGGGGCACTGGGTCAAGACCGGGATCATCTACGTTTCGAGCAACCCGCCGGCCGCCCGCATCCTTCTCAACGGCCGCCCCATGCCGGAAACAACACCCGCCATCATCCGCGACCTGCCCCCCGGCGAATATGATATCCGCATGGAATTGGAGGGTTACGAGGCCTGGGAGAATAAAATACCAGTGGTGGACAAAAAAGCCACCTCGGTCGAGAACATCCTTTTGATCCCAGGGAAATGGAAGACCAAGACCCTGTCCCATGTCCCCCTGGCCAAACTGATCCCCGTACCGGGGAGTAATTTCCTGCTGGTGGCATCGGATGAAACGGTCAAAGGCATCCTCATCCTGCCGCTCAACCGCGACATCGGGGACAATGACCCTGAACTTGAACCCCTCTTCCCTGAGGAATCCATCTACAGGGACGCCCGGGTCATGCGCTACTTTACCGTCGAAAAAAGCCCATTCTTCGTGATCGCGGTCAATGCGCCGCAGGGCGATAAATACCTGTGGATAGACCCGCGTGACAAACAGGTGCATATCGAGGACATCAGCGACCTTTTACCTCAGACCCCGGTCAAATTGTACTGGGAGCCCAATGAAGACAAGAACATCTTCGCCTTCTACAGCAATGCGGTCAACCGCATCAATATCAAAGAAAAAGCCATTTACCCGAATATCCAGGAAAAAGACATCCCCGTGGCCAAAAGGCAGGATAGCCTGACAAGCTCCATCCATTCAGACCAGATGTTCCTGGTCAATAACGGCAATACCCTGCTCTTTAGACGAGGGAAGGAGATCTTCCTGATGGATGAGGAAGCCTTCGGCAAACCGCGACTGGAAAGGATCGTGCGCGTTGAGGACAACACGGACATTTATTTTGCGGAAAAAACAGGAAAGATGTACTTCATCGATGATACCACCCATATCCTGTCATCGGTGCAGGTCCTGCACCACCGGCCTTTTATACCAAAGCCCATTGCGGACACCTTAAGGCTCAAGAAAATGGAACAGTAATGGAATTCAGATACTCCAAAGAAGATCTCTCCGGACGCGACGCACGCCTGCAGCGTGCATTGGAAATACTGCCTGGACTGACCAGCTGGACCATCCTGATCGGGATGGTGGTCTTGTCCATCTTCCATCCCTTTACCGCGGCCATCATTACCATATCGTTCTATTTATGCTGGCTGCTCAGGTTGCTGTACATGACCATATTCCTGCTCTTTTCTTCCTTGCTCCTGAACCTTGAACACAAGACCGACTGGATGGCGCGTGTGCACGGCATCGACGATCTGATCGGATACCTGTCCGCACTGGATGCCCGCCACGGGCTGCTGACCCTGAAGAAACGCTTCTCCCTTTGGGTCCACCGGCAGGAACTGCACCTTTTACAGGCGAGTCATGCCCTGCCCCCTGCCTCCAAGGACATCTACCACCTCGTCATCTTCCCAGTGGTCAAGGAGAATGCCGGGATCATCGATCCTGCCGTGGCTGCCATCAAGAAACAACAGTTCCCGGGAAAACAGATCATCGTGGTCTTTGCACTGGAAGAACGCGCAGATAAAGCCATCCACAAAGACGTTCATGCGGTCACGGCCAAATACCAGAACGATTTTCTGGACTGCTTCACCGTCGAACACCCCGCGGGGATCGAAGGCGAGGCACGGGTCAAAGGCGCGAACGTGACCTATGCCGCCCGGCAGGCCACCGCATACATCCGGGCCAAGAACATCCCGTTCGAGAACGTGATCGTGTCCTGCTTCGACGCAGACACCGTGGTCAGCCCCGACTATTTTGCCTGCCTCACCTACCATTTCATGGTCTCCCCAGACCGCCAGAGGGCCAGTTTCCAGCCCATCCCGGTGTACCATAATAATATCTGGCAGGTGCCCGGCTTCGCACGCGTCGTTGAGACCGGCTCTTCCTTCTTCCAATTAGTCGAAGCCACCAATCCGGAAAAACTCGTTACCTTCTCCTCGCACAGCATGAGCTTCAAGGCCCTGGTCGAGGTCGATTACTGGCCTGTCGACATGATCTCGGATGATTCCGCTATTTTCTGGAAATGCTACATCCACTACGATGGCAATTATCAAGTCATTCCGATGTATGTGACACTCTCCATGGACATGGTTAGTGACAATAATTGGTGGAATACCGTCAAAAGCGTCTACAAGCAAAAACGTCGATGGGCTTGGGGCGT
>JAYVSG010000123.1:0-7767 GCA_043775535.1 Candidatus Omnitrophota bacterium | reverse complement strand
GCGGTCGGCAACAGTCATTTCCGGCTCGCTCAGGGCATAATTAGGGCGAGGCTGGAATTCGACCCTCAGGCTTGGAGTGCCGCTGACCACATGGATGTCCCGCTGTATCTCTGGGGGACAATATACCTCACCGCCGCGCGTATGGAAGCGCGGCATATAGTCCCTGACCTCAAAGGTTCCCGTCTTGGTCTCAAAGACGGTCTTGACGATGGCGGTGCGAGCAATATAGGTTTGGTAGGTGCGCAGCGTGTCCACGCCGGAGATCTTGAAATGTCCCCCTTTGTCCTTGTCGAGCAGCTTGGCGAACAGGGACGGGGAATCAAAGAATGGAAAACAGAGCCACTCGATGCTGCATTCCCCATTGATCAGGGCAGCCGTGGTGCAATTGCCGATCATGGCATGTTCATAGTTGCTCATCTGACAGTGTTCTCACGCAGGGTCATCGATGAAAGCAGGTGTTTGAGCAAGCTGCGCACATCGGTGTGGTCAGAAAGGAAATATTCCGCGTTGGACACCTGGCTCTCCCCGCCGACAAATACCGTCGGTCCCTTGTCCTTCAAGGCGGTGAACGCATCTTCATCCGTCACATCATCGCCGATATAAATGGACAGCACTTGGGCATTGCCCGCGACCAGCTGTTGTTTCTTCAAGAACCACAAAGCGGCCTTACCCTTGTCCCATTCGATGGCCGGACGGACTTCCAATACCTTCTTGCCCAGATGCACCTTGATCTTGTGCCGCTTGCAATAAGGCACACAAACGCGATCAAAGATCTGGCGCAGCAAGGGCGCCTGTGCCTCATCGACCAGTCGGTAATGCACACTTAGGGTAATGCCTTTGTTCTCGACAAAGGCGCCGTCGATGACCGAGAGCTTGGCTGCCAGTTCATAATAGACCTGCTCCATCGCCGCCGCCACTTGGGGTGGGACCATGGTATCGAAACGCATATAAGGCCCCTCGATCTCCCAGCCGTGGTTGCCGATATAGTCGATCCCATCGACACCCACCATGAGCTTCACATCCGACAATGACCGTCCGCTGATGACCACCACCTGGCAGCCGGGCACTTCAGCCAGGGCCTTGAGGATCGCCCTGTTCTCGGGGGGAAGGAGGGCCTGCTCCGGTGTGGCTGCGATGGGAGCCAGCGTCCCGTCATAATCAAGGAACAAAACTAGGTTCTTGCCCCCCCATTCCAAAGGAAGTTCATCCAAAGACTGCAGCAGATCTTTCATACCCCGGCTCCAATTCCTTGAACTCGATCTTCAATAACCCGGACAGGACCTTTCCCGCCCAGTGGAATATATTGTTCTTGTGCACAGTCTGGCGCATCCGCGCCATGCGCTTGCGGCGCTCTTCCGGCGGCATGGCCAGCGCCTGGTAGATCCCTTCGCTCATACCTTCACTGTCATACGGATTAACCAAGACCGCGTCGGTCAATTCCCGGGCTGAACCGGTAAAACGGCTCAAGACCAAAACGCCGTCCTCATCGCAGCGTGAAGAAACATATTCCTTGGCGACCAGATTCATCCCGTCATGCAGGGAACTCACCACACATACATCCGCCATCCGATAGAGATTGATCAGCTTGGAAACGGTCAGGTTGCAGCGCGTGAAGATGATCGGGTCCCAGATATCCGTCGAATGTTTCCAGTTGATCTCCTCGACGATGGCATTGATCTCATCATTAAGGTCCTTGTATTTACCGATATGGATACGGCTCAAGACGCCGATCTGGAGGAATACAATCTTCTCTTTGTACTCAGGGCGCTTTTCTAGCAAGCGGTCAATGGCCCGCAGGCGTTCCGGAATGCCCTTGGTATAATCGATGCGATCCACACCCAATAAAAGCCGACAGTCACGCAGGCCGAATTCACCGGCGATCTCTTCACGGCTCTTTGCCGCGTCCAGGGACCTTGCCTCCGTATCCATGTCCGCAAAATCGACACTGATCGGGTAAGGACGCACCACTGTTTCATGGTTATTGCGGATGACCGCGAATTTTTCCCGGTCGATCTTGCTTTCCAATTGGCGGTCAATGACCTCCATGAAATTATTGCAATGGTAGTGGGTATGGAAGCCGATCATGTCGTTGGCGAGCATGCCCTCGAGCAATTCATCTTTCTGGGGGCAGATGCGGAAGGTTTCGTAGCTCGGCCAGGGAATGTGCCAGAAATGGGCCACGATCAAACGGTCCCCGGCCCGTTCTTTCAAGAACTTGGGCAGAAGGCAGAAGTGGTAATCCTGTATCCAGATAAAGGCCTTGGAATCCCCGACCTCTTCCATCACCGCGTCCGCGAATTTTCTGTTCACCGCGACATAGTGGTCCCAGTCTTTCTTATTAAAGACCGGGCGCTGGAAGGCCATATGGCAGAGGGGCCAAAGGGCGTCATTGGAGTATCCATAATAATACCCCTCTTCCTCCTCCTTGGTCAGCCATACGCGCTTGAGCGTATAGGCGGGATCCTCGACGGGAACCCGTATCTTGTTCGAAGGCCCCGTCACCTGCCGGTCCGCATCGCCGCTGGCTGCTGCGATCCAAAGCCCGTCACAGGCCTGCAAGACCGGGTCCAGTGCCGTAATGACGCCGCCGGATGTACGCCGGCAGACCACCTTACCTTTTTGCAACACATGCTCATAGGGCTGCCTGTTCGAAACGACAATGAATTTATATCCTTCCAACTTCTCCTGGACGAAACGCTGCAAGTCTTCTTTTACCAGCATGGCACCTCCCGCTTATCGTCAAAAGATGACTTCAAATAGCTTTGCGATCACCTTGAAGGGGAAGGCGACTATCTCGCCAAGCACATGGACCGTTCCCCCAAGGATACCGGTGGATTCCGCGGGCTTAGCTTCAGAGGTGGTGGAAGTCTCGACCGTCTTGACCGTCTTGTCACCATACGCGTTGTCCACGGGTGTTGTGGAGGTGGTCTGCACCGTGGTGGTCTTCTGTGCATTGGTATTGGTCGCACATCCGGGCAATGCCAGCAGTACCAGAAAGACGCTCAAAATGATCATTGGAACTACTTGGTTATTCAAAGTTCTCATAACACTCCCCTTTTTTCGGCGGAATCGCACAGGGCGTCCACGACCTTTTCCAGCAGGATCAACGGACCCTGCGACTTGTCATAGTAATCATGGGCATGCGGCACCAGCTGTTTCTGACGGTCCAATGGATAAACACTGGCAATGACCACCTTGATCGTGGGGTCATATTCGTGGATGATCTCGAATGCCGTCCTGCCGTCGATCACCGGCATCTTGATGTCCAAAAGCACCAGGTCAATGTCCTCACGGATCAGGATATCGATGGTGCTGCGCGCATCTGCAGCCCAGCGCACGATAAGGCCCACCTCCACGAACATACGTATATAGATCTGACGGATGCGGATCTCATCATCAACCACCAGTATTTTCTTCTTTTGCCAAGCCATAAGCTCTCCTCACGTTCATTGATAGGACTCTTCCTGTCCCGATTCTAGAACAGGCCACATTAAGGCAAGATTAAAGGATAATTAAAAGGCTTAGAAGGGTTTACAGCTGTGGAAGGACGATCTTGAAGGTGGCACCGGAGCCGAACCGGCTTTCAACAAAGATATTGCCCTTGTGGAGCTTGGCAATGGTCTGGGCAATATTCAAGCCTAAGCCGTTACCTTCGGTATTGTCGATGCTGAAGAAACGGTTGAAGATCTTGGGAAGGTCTTCCTGGGGAATGCCAGGACCGGTGTCCGCGATCGCCACGATCACCATCTTGGGCAGGTAGGTGAGCGTAATATGTATGCGTCCGCCTTCCGGGGTGAATTTGACCGCGTTGTCGATGATATTAAAGAACAACCGGCGCAGATGCAATTGGGCACCGTTGATCATTACCTTGGTTTGCGAGATCTCACAATCCAGGAGAATATTTTTCTTGAGCGCCAGGACCTTACCCTGAGAACACACCGCCAGAAGGAATTCATGAAAATCAAAATGTTCGAACTTAAATGCATCCGGCTGGTAATCCAGCTTGGTCAATAGCAGCAGGTCTTCGACCGTCTTTAACATACGCTCACTTTCTTCAAGTGTGATCCTCAGGGCCTTCTTGTACTCCTCCGGCGTGCGCTCCTTCCTCAGGACCAGCTCGGCTTCACCGCGGATAATTGTCAGCGGGGTCTTCAACTCATGGGCCACGTGGTAACTGAACTCCTCGATGTGCTTGAAGGAACGCTCCAGCCTGGAGATCATGTCATTGAAGGCTTCGGCCAGGTCCGCCATTTCCACATCGAAATGTTTGGGCTGGATGCGGGCGCTGAGGTCGTGGTGGGTGATATTACGCGCGGCGCTCGTGATCTCATGCACAGGCTTGAGGATGCGCGAGGCCAGGACCTTGCCGACAAAACTGGTAAGCAAAAGGATCAGGGGCACGCTGATCAGGATGGAATAAAGCCAATTGAGCATGAGACGCATCAGCGGGTCCTGCAGCATGCCCACCTGCAGTGTATAGCGGTCACCATTGTGCGCCCGGAATATGTAATTGATCATCCGGATGCTCGTTTTTTTGTAACTGACCGTGCGGTACAGGACGCGCTTTCCCTGAACGAATTGGATATCCTCCATGAAGGTCTTCTGCAATTCAGCATCCAGATTCTTCGAACTGACGATGGATCGGCCGTCCTTATCCACGAAATTGATGTAGTCCTTGGTCAGGTTCATGGTGTCGGCCTTGTCCGCCCAGATGCGGGAGATGGCCTTGGTCTTGACCTGGAAGAGTCCTTCCGGCTTCATGGTGATGGTCTTTTCGACGGCAAGGGCCATGGCCTTGGGATCACCGGCCAGGGCGGTCAAGTAGGAATTGACCGTCTGCTCGATCTGGCGGGCCTTGCCCTTAAGCTCGCTGTCGATGCCTTTAAAAAAGGAGTTGGACATCAGCGACAGGATGCCGCTGAACACAATGAGGATCACGCCCAGGATGAGCGTGTACAGGATGCTGATCTCGAACTTGATCGAGTTGAATTTGAACTTGTTCAGGATCCCCATTATTTCCCTTCGAGGATATACCCGGCGCCGCGCACGGTGCGGATGAGCTTCTTCTTGTAGCCCTTGTCCATCTTCTGCCTGAGGTAGGTGATGTGCACGTCGATGACATTGGTCATGCTGTCGAACTCTTCGTTCCACACGTGCTCGGAGATCATGGGCCGGGAGATCACCTCGTTGGCATTGACCATCAGGTACTGCAGCAGCATATATTCCTTGGCCGTCACATTGATGACCTTGCCTGCCCTTTTGACCTCATGCTTGAGCTGGTTGAGCTCAAGGTCCTCGATCTTAAGCACAGGGGTCTTATTCTCCTGGGGGCGCCTGATCAGCACCCGGACGCGGGCCAAGAGCTCTTCAAAGGAAAACGGCTTGGTCAGGTAATCGTCAGCGCCTTCGTTCAGGCCGCTGACCTTGTCCTTGACGGAGTTGCGGGCGGTCAATATGAGGATGGGGGTACGATTCTTCTGGGCACGGAGCTTCTTGCACATGCTGATGCCGTCGCCCTTGGGCATCATGACATCAAAGATCATCACATCATACTCATTGATCTCGGCCAAATACATGCCCTGTTCGGCATCATAGGCAATGTCGACGGCAAAACGTTCTTCTTTCAACCCACGGGCGATAAAATCCGCAATACGTTTTTCATCTTCCACCACCAGGACGCGCATACGATCTTCCTCCGGTTCATTCTTGATGCCTCCTATCATACCACAAGCATCAATAAAACAGGGGTCAGGGAACGATCTGGGTGAGGATGCCCTTTTGGATGAGCACGGGACGGGCAAGCTCATGCAGGCGGCGCAGGCGCATGGCAAAGAGCGCTGTCCCGACGACCGCACAGATCCCTCCGGCGACCAATACCCTGCCTGCACCCATCTGGTGGGCCAAGGCCCCGGCGATCAGGCTGCCGAATGGAGTTGTCCCCATGAAGGACATGGTGTAAAAACTCATAACCCTGCCGCGCTTGTCCTCCTCAACCAGAGTCTGCAGGACGGTGTTGCTCGCCGCCATCTGCACCATCAACCCGAATCCCGCACACAATAACAAGAGCATGGACAACCCTAAGGAGGGAGAGATCCCAAAACCGATAATGCCGGCCCCGAAGAGGATGGATGCCGCTGCGATCACCTTGCCTAATCCAAGCACACTGGTGCGCATCGCCAGATATAAGGCGCCGAGCAGGGCCCCGGAACCGGATGCGGCCATCAGGAAACCAAGGGTGCGCGCCCCGCCATGGAAAATGTCCCTAGCAAAGACCGGCATCAAGACCTGTGCCCCGCCGGCGATCAGGCTGACCCCTGCCATCAGGATCAGGATGTCGCGGATGGGCAGGAAATTCAACGTATAGTCCAGGCCCTCTTTTAATTCCTGAAGGATGTGCTTGGTATGTTTGTGCACGGTCACCGGCTTAAGCCGCATCACCAACAGGGAAATGATCACGGCCGCATAACTCAGGGCGTTGATGAGGAAGCAGACCCCCTCACCGGCCACCGCTATCAAAAGACCTCCGACGGCAGGGCCGATGAGCTTGGCAGAATTGACCATGGTGGAATTAAGCGCGATGGCATTGCCCAGGTCTTCCCGCCGGTCGATCATGTCGACCGTGAACGCCTGCCGCACCGGCAGGTCAAAGGCATTGATCAATCCACTCAACAAACTCAGAACAATGATCTGCCACACCGTGATCTGGTGCGTGAAGACAAGGGTCGTCAGGATGCTGGCCTGCACCGCACCTGCGACCTGCGTCATCAAGAGCAAATGGCGGCGGTTATGGCGGTCGGAAATGACCCCGGCGAATGGGGCCACCATAAAGGTCACGATCTGGCTGCTGAACCCCACGACCCCAAGCAGCAACGGAGACCCGGTCATGTTGTACACCAGCCAGCTCAAGGCGATCTGCTGCATCCAGGTGCCGGTGAGCGAAATGAGCTGTCCGTAAAAATAAATGCGGTAATTGCGGTATTTCAATGCCCGGAACATTAATTGCCCTTGGTGACCGCGAACATGGACTTGGGAAGTTCCAGGCGGCGGATCAATGATTGGTTATCAGGTGTGCGCTTCAGCAATATTATATTATACCCGTCAACAAAGACCGGCGCCCATTGGGGGTCTTGTATGCGTTCGACCAAAAAATGCTGGCCCCAGGGTGTCAGGTCATGGCGGTAAAAGAAGATCGAATTGAAATGGTACTTCGCATCCACCTCCATCCAGACCTTGTTATCCTCCTGCATGGGCACATAGACATCCTTGAAAAACTTAGGCGGGAAAGCTTCCTGGCGATTGTCCACGAACACCTTTTCCGTCCCTGCCAGGTGGAAGATCAAATAGCCGCCGATATCATAATTGCTGAACACGGGACCTTTCAAGCCCTCCCCTTTGAAGAAATTGGCCGACACATTGATACCCGGGGCAAGTCCGATACCAACGGGCTTGGAACCGATCTGCCATGCATAGAACACTCCCAAAAGGACGCAGGCGGTCAACAGGAAGGCCCGCGCTTTATTGTGGGCATAATGCGGCCATTGACCCATGGCCTGGACATAAAAGAAGACTGCCAGCGGAATAAAAAAGAACGTGAACGGTGTCATCAACCGCACCGCCTTGATGCCCGCACATGCTGCGAAAACCGCAAGAAAGGCAAAGGGCGCCATGGCCTTTAATCCGCGTGCACAGACGGCCCACACAATGCCAGCCAATGCAATGAAGACCAGGCCCAGGTAATAGGCATAGGCCTTTTCCCCCGGGAAACGC
>JAYVSG010000122.1:0-2942 GCA_043775535.1 Candidatus Omnitrophota bacterium | reverse complement strand
GGGATAAACAGAAGAAGGCACATTGGCGGTCAAACTGGTGGGGACGCCAAAGGCGCCATTGATATAAAGCCCTGCATATTCACTGACCATGAAATCCGCATTCAGGTCGTGCAAACCTGCGAGGATGGCCAATTTATCATCGAATAAATGCTGCTGGTACCAAGCTTCATATAAACGGGTCGTGCGTGGACCTTCATCATTATTGACCGCTTGAAGGTCTCCCACCATCTCTCCCGTAGGCTTCAAATGGCCGTGCACCTTGGTGCCGTGCAGGTAGATCTCGCCACCCTTCCACAAACCAGCTTTCTCAGTGTCCAGCGTAATGCCAAGCTCAGCTAAACCTACAAAGGTCCCCTTATTGATAAGGCCGCCCTGGTACACGCTGACAATGTCTACTTTTTCGCCAAGCTCGAAACTTAACCCTTTGGCAGCCAAGCCTTCACGTGTCTCCACAAAACCATTTTCAGCCCTTGCCCCGACAGGCATCATGCACGCCGCGATGACCAAGAAAACCATACTTTGAATAATATTCATTTTTCCTTCTCCCATGGATCACTTATACGCTGGCTTGGCACTGATTTATATGGCGCCTGACCTGGCTCTAGAAGGCGCCTGCGTCGAGTCTTCAATTTCATATACGTCAAACAATGGCGTATATATGAGGATAAGATAGCGGATTGATGAATTTTGTCAAGGATTTTTTACCAGTGATCGCGACTAAAAAAGGCCAAAGGCCTTCCTACGGTCGGACTGGAAGCTTTCAGCCTTGATGCGGTAAATGCTGGTCAACTGCCCTTCCTCATACTGTTCCCCGACCTCCAGGGCGCCATAGATGGTCAGGGCTTCTTCATACTGGTCATCGGACAAACGGAACCCCTTGCCATTGACCACGGTCCCCATGATCCACTGGTCATACCCCAGCCCCTGACAGAACAGGCATGTGACCAGCTGGTCTGCAAAAAGAAAGGTGCGCACATTCTTGCCGTCAGTCTCCAAGGGGATGATATACCCCTGAATGGCGACCTTCATGCCGTTGAGCTCCTTGATCTGAGGCGGTATGGCCATGGGCTTGCCCGTAGCCTTGGTCACGGTCCCATCGGGATGTTCCACATCCATGGGAGGTTGGTACTTGAAGAACAGGCGCTCAAAAGGCACAACCTGATAATCTGCCTTCCCTGCCGTTTCCGTACGGGCAGTTTGGGCACACAGAATGACACAAACAAAAACAACTGATAACTTAAGAAGCCGGTTCATGTTCATTACCTTCCGGAAAATCAAAATCCACATCCTTGAACTCTTGGTCCCTGCTGGTGATCTCCTCGATAACACCGGTAAATTTATCCAGCCCCCTGAGGCTGTCGCTTTGACCGGTGAACTCAGATGTATTGCCGACCGTCTCCCCACTCAAAGGATTTTCCACCGGCTCCAGGACAATATCAAAGGCCGAAGCAGTACTTGGCGGGGTGACCCTGATGGTGATCGCTTTTTGTCCCAATGGCACAGCGTTCGATGCCTCCCCGTCGAGTGAATAGGCCGTGACATCACCCGTCTCAACATTGACAACCAATTCCATGTGCGCAAATTCCTGACCCAGAACGACCAAGGTGCCCTGATGCGGGGCATGATGTTCATGGGCGAACACATTTGATACCAAACCCATCACTGCCAGCAATGCCAATAATATCCTCTGCATACTTCCTCCTTAGATTAACTGACCGGCGCAAGATCACCGGCCACATCACCCTGATAGGCTTTAAAAGCAGGCACGATGCCTGCCGCGGCCCCCAATACAATAATACCGAACGGCGCACACACGAATACCGGATGGAAACAGAACACATCGATCACAACCCCGGTGCCTGTGCGTATGATGGCGGCCGCGACGGACAGGATCGCAGTATAAACAACAAACCCAAGAGCAGCACCGATGGCGGCGATCACGGATGATTCTATCACAATGACCGTAAAAAGATCCCTGCGCTTTGCTCCCAGAGCGCGCAGAATGGCGAATTCCCTCCGCCGTTCATTCATGGAATTATAGATGCCGGCAAGTATGGCTCCTGCCGCCACCAAGGCGATCAAATACGCCAACACGGCAAGTATTTTATGGAACCACCCGATCTTATTCAGAAAATCCGCCATCACCTTCTCAATGGGCCAGGCCAGTGTCGCTGCCTTGCCCTGGCGATTGATGGTCTGGTCAAAGGCCATGCCAGCCTGCGGGCTCTTGAACTTGACCATGACCGCCGAGATCTCTTTATTGTCATCCGGGATCTCTTCTCCTCCCTTTGCCACATAAACGGCATCCGTGCCGCGCAGGACATGGCCGGACATGCGGTAAAAAGACTCCAACGGCGTCCAGATGGCCCGGTCTGCAGGAGTATTGGTGGGCTTCAATATCCCGACGACGGTGAATTGTTCCGGATGTTTCATCTTTTCTTCGAAGACAATACCGTGATAGGCATTAAACACATCCCCGATCCTCAGGCCTGTCTTGACCGCGGCAAAAGAACCGATGACCGCCTCACGTTGGGAAGGATCAAAGAACCGTCCACCCGATTCCAATTCAAAGTTCCGACCCGCGGCCTTATATTCAAAGAGTTCCGGCGTGGTGGCCACGATCCTGGACCCGCGGTAATTATCCCCCACCGCATAGGGGATGGCCTTGGCCACACGCGGATCACCTTTGATCTTTGTGTACATCTTGTAAGGGATATTGCCGGGTGAAATATCCAGATGGAAAACCGCATTAAGCACCAGTTGTAATTGCGAACCACGCGCACCAAGGACAGCATCGAAACGCGTAGCCCCTGCGGTCATGGCCTCATAGGTCTGGGTCTGCAGGACAAATACCGTCATCAAAAGACCACAGGCCAGGGCCACGGATACGGCAGTGACACAGGTGGACAGGAAATGCTGCCGCAAACTGCGGCGGACGATCA
>JAYVSG010000121.1:0-2860 GCA_043775535.1 Candidatus Omnitrophota bacterium | reverse complement strand
CTTGATGTTGACAACAGCATCTTTGATCAGGGCTTTGCCAGCTTGAACAGCTCTGTATCCAAGGAAAATGCCTGGGGTGTCGGGTTGAACTGGTATCCGCACAAGAATGTTCGCGCCAGTGTTAATTATGAGAAAACTGCGTTTAATCGCGGTGCGGCCGGTGAATCAGACCGTCCTACAGAGAACATCGTGTTTACGCGCTTGCAATTGGCCTATTAACAGATAAAATACTTAATCTATAGAAAGAGAGTGAGAATATGAAAGTTAAAGGTTTATTCAGTGTGTTCGCGGCGCTTTTATTGGCCGTAAGCCTGGCGGGTAATGCGTCGGCCAAGCAGGTCAATCTGCTCAATGTTTCATATGATCCGACCCGTGAATTATACGAAGAGTATAATAAGGCCTTTGCTGCGTATTGGCAGGGTAAGACCGGCAATACGGTAACCATCAACCAATCGCATGGCGGCAGCGGTAAACAGGGTCGTGCTGTCATCGACGGATTGGATGCGGATATCGTCACCTTGGCCTTGGCGTATGATATCGATGCTATCGCCGAGAAGTCTGGTTTGCTTCCAAAGAAATGGCAAAGCCTTTTGCCGAACAATAGTTCTCCGTATACATCCACCATTGTATTCCTAGTGCGTAAGGGGAATCCCAAGGGTATCAAGGATTGGGATGATCTGGCCAAGCCTGGCATTCAGGTGATCACGCCGAATCCTAAGACTTCCGGCGGGGCGCGTTGGAATTATTTGGCAGCCTGGGCCTATGGTCTGAAGAAATTCAATGGGGATGAAGAGAAGGTCAAGGGGTTCATTGGGGCCATTTACAAGAATGTCCCTGTGCTGGATTCCGGCGCCCGCGGTTCAACCACCACCTTTGTCGAACGCAAGATCGGCGATGTGGCCATTTCATGGGAGAACGAGGCCTATCTGGCCGTCAATGAATTGGGCAAGGATGAATTCGAGATCGTGGTTCCTTCCTTAAGCATCCTGGCGGAACCTCCGGTCGCTGTCGTTGAGCGCAATGCGGCCCGTCATGGTAACAGTGATGTTGCTGAGGCGTATTTGAAGTATTTGTACACGGAAGAAGGTCAGGAGATCGCGGCCAAGAACTACTATCGTCCGCGTCTTGAAAGCGTGGCCCAGAAATACGCGCATCAGTTCAAGGATGTGAACCTGATCACCATCGATGAATTCGGTGGATGGCAGGCGGCGCAAAAGAGACATTTTGCGGATAAGGGCATCTTCGACCAGATTTACGGAAATTAGATTCCCGTTTTCACGGGAATGACAGGAGTGCATGTTTTTACTTAAGCAAAGATCAACGCTTCCGGGGTTTCATTTGGCATTAGGGTATACGGTATTCTACCTGAGCTTGATCGTGCTCATTCCGTTGGCCTTCTTGTTCATGAAAGCCTCCAGCTTGAGTTTTGCGGAGTTTTGGGAAGTTGTCACCGCCCCGAGGACCATGGCCGCTTATCGCCTGAGCCTCGGGGCGGCTTTTGTCGCTTCCATCATCAATGTGTTCTTTGGTTTTTTGATCGCTTGGGTTCTGGCGCGTTATAGCTTCCCTGGCAAGAAGATCGTCGATGCCTTGATCGATTTCCCTTTTGCCTTGCCAACGGCGGTCGCGGGGATCGCTTTGACGGCGCTGTATTCTTCCAATGGCTGGGTGGGGCAGTATCTGTATAAGTTGGGTATACAGTCCGCGTATACGCCTTTGGGTATTACCTTGGCCTTGATGTTCATCGGGCTGCCCTTCATCGTTCGCACCGTGGAACCTGTGCTTCAGGAGATCGATGCGGAAGTAGAGGATGCAGCGGCAAGCCTGGGGGCGAATAGATGGGAAACATTTCGCCGTGTTATTTTTCCAGCTGTTTTTCCTTCCTTGCTGACCGGGTTTAATCTGGCTTTTGCGCGTACCATTGGAGAGTATGGTTCGGTTGTATTTATTGCAGGTAATATGCCCGGCAAGACCGAGATCGCTCCGCTCCTGATCATCACCAAATTAGAGCAGTACGATTATGCCGGCGCGGCCGCCATTGCGGTTGTTCTTCTTGTGATCTCTTTCTTTTTGCTGGCTGTAACAAATCTATTGCAGTGGTGGGTGTCCAAGCGCATCGGGATGAATTGATATGTCGCAAACACGTACAGAATCTAAATTTGTCCGCAGGCTCTTGATCGGTATAGCCCTGGGCTATATGCTCTTTATTATCTTCTTGCCGTTGGGCATCGTTTTTAGCGGCGCCCTGAAGAAAGGCATTGCGGTCTATTTTAGCGCCCTGTCTGACGTCAATACGGTTGCGGCCATCAAATTAACGCTTTTGGCTGCAGCGGTCGCTGTGCCTTTGAATTTAGTATTTGGTATTGCGGCCTCCTGGGCCATTGCAAAATTTGATTTCAGGGGTAAGAATTTCCTGCTGACCTTGATCGATCTGCCGTTGTCCGTATCACCGGTCATTTCAGGATTGATCTATGTGCTTGTATTCGGTTTGCAGGGGGCTCTTGGTCCTTTATTGAGGGACCATGACATCAAGATCATATTTGCCCCTGCAGGGATCATCCTGGCCACCATATTCGTCACCTTCCCCATGGTGGCGCGTGAACTGATCCCGTTGATGAAGGCCCAAGGCAATGAAGAGGAAGAGGCCGCGCTGACCTTGGGAGCCAGCGGCTGGAAGACCTTTTGGCATATCACGCTTCCCAATATTAAATGGGGGCTGTTGTACGGCGTCATTTTGTGTAATGCCCGTGCCATGGGTGAATTTGGTGCGGTATCGGTCGTGTCAGGGCATATCCGGGGGCTTACCAATACCTTGCCGCTGCAGATCGAGATCTTGTACAACGAATATAATTTTACTGCG
>JAYVSG010000120.1:0-8958 GCA_043775535.1 Candidatus Omnitrophota bacterium | reverse complement strand
CACCCATGGTATTTTGGGCAATGGCTCGAGCCTTCCTTGCCCCTTCATTCAAGATGTCCTGGACCTTGGAACGGTCATTTTCGAGTGCAACACGCTTTTCACGGATCGGCGCCAAAGATTTGATGATGTGCTCGGCCAGGATCTGTTTGCATTCAACGGAGCCTTTGCGCGCATTGGTGCACCAGTCGCGCACGTCCGCATCCTGCTGGGGCGCGAAGACCTTGTAATAGCTGTACACATTGCAGTCGTCGGGATTGCCCGGATCGGTCTTGCGCACACGCTTGGTGTCCGTGATCATCTTGTTGACCTTGGCCTTGATCTCTTCCGGCGTGTCCGACAGGTTGATGGCATTGCCGTAGCTCTTGCTCATCTTGCGGTTGTCCGTACCAAGCAGGCGCGGCGTCTCGGTCAAGATGGCCTTGCAGTCGGCGAACACAGGTTTTTTATAAAGGGAATTGAACCGGCGGCCTATTTCGCGGCAGAGTTCCAGGTGCGGCAATTGGTCCTCACCGATAGGAACAGCGTCGGCCTTATAGAGCAGGATATCCGCGGCCTGAAGGACCGGGTAACCAAGGAAGGCATAGGTTTGCAGGTCACGGGTCGTGATCTCGCGTAATTGTTCCTTGTAGGTGGGATTGCGTTCCAGCCATCCAAGCGGCGTCAGGCTGGCCAGGATCATCTGTAATTCCAGATGTTCTTGCACATCCGACTGGACATACATAATGCTCTTGTCCGGGTCAACACCGCAGGCGATCCAGTCAATGGCCATGTCGGTCACATAGCCGCGCATGCCCTTGGGATCTTCATAATCCCCCATAAAGGCATGCCAGTCGGCTATGCTGTAAACACAGCTGTAGCTCTTCTGCAGTTCGACCCAGTTCTGGAGTGCACCGACCAAATGCCCGAGGTGCAATTTACCCGTCGGACGCATGGCACTGAAGACTGTTTTAGGCATATATTCCGTATTAAAGTTTACGGGCTATGGATTCAATGTCGTATGCTTCAATGATGTCACCGACCTGTACGCTGTCGAACCCGGAGATGGTGATCCCGCATTCGAAACCTTCGCCGACTTCCTTCACATCATCCTTAAAACGCTTCAAACTGCTCAAATGGCCGGTATGGACCACGACGCCGTTCCTAACGACTTCCATCTGGGCCTTGTTGCGCACCTTGCCTTTTTGCACATAGCAGCCGCAGACAATGCCGCTCTTGCTCAGCTTGAACACATTGCGGATCTCAACCTTGCCCACGAAATGGCGCTTGAGCTTGGGTGCGAGCAGGCCTTCCAACGCCTTGCGCACATCTTCGACCGCGTCATAGATGATGCGGTACTGGCGCACATCCACAGGGTTCTTTTCCAGTTCCTGCTTGGCCTTGGTATCGATGCCGACGTTAAATGCGATGATGATGGCCTGGGATGCCATGGCCAGGATCACATCGGAAGCGTTCACGTCGCCGGCAGCCACGTGCATGAAGCGCAATTTCACCTCATGGGTCGGGATCTTGGACAGGGATTCCTTGATGGCTTCCAGTGAACCCTGTACGTCACCCTTGATGAGCACGCGCAATTCCTTGATATGGCCTTCCTGGATCTGAGCATACAATTCTTCCAGGGAAACCTTGGCCGTACCGGACATCTTTTCATTCTTGATCTTTTCCTGGCGCACTGATGCGATCTCACGGGCGGTCTTGTCGTCGGCGACCACATAGAACATCTCGCCGGCGGCAGGGACTTCAGAAAGCCCCAGGATCTCGACCGGTGTCGATGGGCCAGCCTCCTTGATCGGACGCTTATGGTCATCGAGCATGGCCTTGACCTTACCTGCGTAAGGACCGACCACGATCGCATCGCCTTCCTTCAGCGTACCGCTTTGGACGACCAGAGACGCGATGGAACCACGACCCTTGCTCAAATGCGCTTCAATGACGATACCCGACGCCTTCTTGCTCGGGTTCGCCTTCAATTCCAAGATCTCCGCTTCCAGCAGGATACGTTCAAGTAATTGTTCGATGCCCTGACCAGTCAGCGCAGAAACACCGACAATACCCACCTTCCCCCCCCAGGATTCAGGGAGCAGGTCATGCTCGGACATCTGCTTATTGATCTTGTCCGGATCGGCAGTCTTCTTATCGATCTTGTTCATGGCTACCACAATGGGAACACCAGCGGCGCGGGCATGGTCGATGGCCTCTTCCGTCTGGGGCATAATGCCCTCATCGGCGGCAACGACCAGCACCACCATGTCGGTGATGTGGGCACCGCGGGCACGCATGGCGGTAAACGCCTCATGGCCCGGAGTGTCCAGGAACGTGATCCTCTGTCCTGAAGCGGTCGCAACGGAGTAGGCACCGATATGCTGGGTGATGCCGCCATGCTCACCTTCTGCCACACTTGCGGAACGGATGCGGTCAAGCAGGGAGGTCTTACCATGGTCAACATGGCCCATAAAGGTGACCACTGGTGGACGCGTCTTCAAGGAAGCGGGGTCGTCTTTCTCCTGCTGGTGCAGGTCGACGACCTCTTCTTCCTGGGACTTGACCTTAATGACATTGATCCCGAACGAAGTGGCCAGTTTATGCACCAACTCTTCACCCAGGTTCTGGTTGATATTCGCAAAAATGCCCATATCCAAAAGACGCTTAAGCACCAAATTCATCTTCTGGTTGACCACGACGGCAAAATCCTTGACCGTGATCGGCACGCGGATCTCCACGTCCTGCAAAGGACCGGCAGGTGCGGCAGGTTCCGACGCAGCGCTGCTGATGCTGGAAGACGGCCTGTGGTCACGCTGGAAACCGCCCGGACCACCCTCAGGGCGGCGGCGTTTCTTGAGCAAAGGTTTGACCGCCACGAAAGGCGGCGGAACAACAGGCACAACGACCCTTGAGATATCCGCTTTGGGAAGTTCCGGCTTGGCTTCGACCTTGGCAGGCTCGACCTTGACCGGCTGTATCACCGGGGCGGGCTTGAGCGCTTCTAAACGGGCCGCTTCCACCCTGGCCGCCTCGACCCTGGCTGCTTCTATCTTGGCAAGCTCGGCTTTGGGCAATTGGGGCTTGGGGATAGGGAACACAACATCCTTAACGGTGATGATCTTCTCGACGACCGGCGATTTCTTTGCCGTTTTCTTGGAAGACTTTTCATCCGCCTTGACCGCCTCTTCCTTGTCAGCCTTCTTGGCAGGGGCCTTCTTCTTGGCCACAGCATCTTCCGGCTTGGCCACGGCCTTCTTCTTGACGACCTTTTTCTTGGGCTCCTCATCGACCACATGCTTGCCGATGCCCTCATCCGCCAAGACGTCCCTCAAGACCATTTCGACGCCGGCAGTGATCTCCCCGCCGTCCTTCGCACGCATCTTAAGGACCTTCAATTTATCCGCGATAAAATCCTCGGTGATCTTTAATTCTTTGGCCAGGTCTGCAATACGCATTATTATTCCTCATCCTCTTGTTCTTTGGCGTCCTCATCTTGAGGTGTCGCGTCGGGTTTGGCTTCAGCCGCGGTCTTTTCGCCGGCAGGCTTGTGCTTTTCTTCCCATTGCTTGGCGGAATAGATGTCCAATTCCCAGCCGACGAGTTTCCCCGCCAGGCGGACATTCTGCCCGTATTTGCCGATGGCCAGGGAAAGCTGGTCCTCATCGACAATGATATTGACCCTTTTTTCCTCACTAATCAACTGCATCTGCGCGATCTCCGCGGGTGACAATGCGGCCTGGATATATTCCTTGATGTCCTCGGAATAGCGCACGATGTCGATCTTCTCACCATGCAACTCCGTGACGATGTTCTTGACGCGTGAACCGCGCATACCAACGCAGGCGCCGACGCAGTCGATCTTGTCATCCTTGGAATACACCGCGATCTTGGTGCGTTCGCCGGGGTCGCGGGCAATGGCCTTGACCTCGATGATGCCTTCATAGATCTCCGGCACTTCCAGTTCGAACAGGCGCTTGACGAAATTCGGATTAGCGCGCGATAGGATGATCTGCGGACCGCGGATCTCCTTACGGACTTCCAACAGATACGCGCGGACACGTTCACCCTGGCGGAACTCTTCCTTGTTCGACTGTTCGCTCCTCGGGATCAACGCTTCCGTCTTTCCCAGGTCGACAACGATATTGCCGCGTTCAAAACGGTACACAGAACCGCTGATGATCTGGCCGATGCGGACGTTGTATTCGTTGAAGACAACATCCTTCTCCGCCTCGCGGATCTTCTGGATGACCACCTGCTTGGCAGTTTGCGCAGCAATGCGGCCGAATTCGCTGGAATGGATCTCCTGCTCACCGGCAAAAGCCGTCAATTTGCCCGTCTTGCGGTCAAGGACGACCGTGACATCCTGGTCCTTGTCCACCGTCCATATTTTCTTTGCGGCCGAAGCCACCGCGGTCTCAACAGCGCTGATCAAGATCTCCTTATCGATACCTTTATCGCGTTCCAATTGTTCCAAGATCGTCAATAATTCACTTTCCATGCGGACCTCTCTCCTTTGACTGTGATGCTTAAATGACCAAAAGCCCTTTTTCGATGTTATCGAAAGGCAATTCGATCGTGTTTTTCTTCTTTAAAGCCACCGTTAACCCGCCGGGCTTGATCTCCAGCAGCACCCCGGTGTGTTCCATTTTTCCTTCGACCCTCTGGGTCAGGTAAAACTTTATCTCGGCCCCGATGTAACGGCCGAAATCCTTGGCTGTCTTAAGCGGCCTGTCCAGGCCCGGCGATGAGAATTCCAACGTATAATCCTCACCCAGGAAACCGTCCGCATCCAAGGCCTCGACAATGGCACGGTTCAATTCTGCACATTGCTCGATATTGATGCCGCCCTCAGGCAGATCAGCCATGAACTCTATGTCGACACTGCTACGGTGCTGCTTGACCTGGAGCTCGACCAACTCCACCCCTGCCTTTTCTAAAAGCGGCAAGGACAAGGTTTCCAGCTTCTTCTGTATCTCTTCGACCGTCAGCGGCATACTTTCAATATCTCTTCTTTAAGCTTGTCCTTGTCGACCACGGTGACCGCTCCTGTACGGCGGTCCTTGATCTCGACCTGACCCTGCGCCAGCATGCGCTTGCCGATGATGACCCTGTAAGGAATGCCGATCAGGTCCGCGTCGGCGAACTTGCGTCCGGCACTTTCTTCACGGTCGTCGAGCAATACGCTTAATCCTGCCGCCTTCAATTCTTTATAGTAGCCTTCGGCCAATTGCATGGCTGTCGGATCATTGGCCTGTACCGGCAGCACTTCCACGTCGAACGGGGCAATGCCCTTGGGCCAGATGATGCCGTTGGCATCTGAATTCAATTCGATCACCGCGGCCAGCAAACGGCTGACGCCGATGCCGTAACAACCCATGATCATGGGTTTCTGCTTGCCGTCCTCATCCAGGAACATGGCACCCAGGGCATCACTGTATTTGGTGCCTAATTGAAAGATATGCCCAAGTTCGATGGCGACCTTGCGTTCCCAATTCCCGCCTTCAGGGGCCTTGCCGTCCTCATCCTTCACGGTCTGGCCATTGTCCTTGTTGACCCAGACCGCATCCTCACCGATCGGTGCAGGCACGAGGAATTCATGGGAAACACTCCCCCCCATGGCCCCGCTGTCCGCAGAGGTGACGATGACATCCAGGCCGCAGCGGGCGAATATCTTCTTATATGCACCGAGCTGCAGATCGTAGTTCTTTTTTAATCCTTCAACGGTACGGTCAAAACTATAGGCGTCCTTCATGATGAACTCGCAGGCACGCACAATGCCAAAACGCGGGCGCAGCTCATCACGGAACTTGGTCTGTATCTGGTACAGCGTCACCGGCAGTTGGCGGTAGCTCTGGATGAAGTCCTTTGCGATCGAGGTGATGATCTCCTCGTGGGTCGGCCCCAGACACATGCGATGGCCCTTTTTATTCTCAAAAGTGATCATGATCTCTTTTAAGGTCTGGTCACGGCCCGTTTTCTTCCAGACATCGATCGGGTGCACGGCCGGCATCAACAATTCATTGGCGCCGATGGCATCCATCTCCTCACGTATGATGGCCTCAACCTTGGCCAAGACACGGTAACCCAAGGGCAAATATGAATAAACGCCTGAGGTCAGCATCTGCACGAGACCGGCACGCAGGGACAGCTGATGGCTGATCGCCTCGGTGCCGACCGGCACTTCTTTTAACGTCGGGATAAAATATTTAGACCAATACATGTGGATCCTTAACTGAAAAACCCATGCAACGGGATATTGCGTTTGACAAATTTATGGTAACAGGACGGTTCCTTCTTGGTCATGGTCCAGTCACCGATGACATTATTGTTCGCGTCGATCTTTTCCTGCTTGAAGGTGAAGATGTCCTCAAGGGTGATCTTGCCTGATTCTTTCTCAAAACGCAAGTCGGTAATATTGGTGACCCGGCGCACACCATCCAAATAAAGCTCCTTATACACAATGAGGTCGATGGACGTGGCCAGCTGGTGCTGGATCTGTTCACCGCTCAAGCGGATACCGGACATAAGCATCATGGTGACCATGCGGTTGAAACATTCCTGCGGTGAATCCGCATGCAGGATCGCCAGCGACCCGGCATGGCCGGATGCAATGGACTGGACCAGGTCAAGGATCTCATGGCCGCGCACCTCACCGATCAGGATACGATCGGGGCGCATACGCAGGGAATTGACAAAGAGGTCGCGGATGGTGACCTCCCCCTTGCCTTCGATGTTCGGACCCTTGGCCTGCAGGGCAACCACATGTTCCTGCATCAAACGGAGTTCCGCGGTGTCCTCGATGGTGATGATGCGCTCGTGTTCAGGGATGTGCCTGGAAAGTACGTTGAGCAAGGTGGTCTTACCGCTGCCGGTGGACCCACAAAATACGATATTGAGCTTGGCCTTGATGGCGGCAGTCAAGAACGCGGCCATTTGCTTATTGAGCGTGCGGCGCTCGATCATGTCATCCAGGGTCGAGAGTTCACGCGAAAATTTACGGATGGTCATGATCGGACCGGCAATGGAACACGGCGGCAGGATAACATTGACACGGGAACCATCCGCCATGGAAAAATCAACATACGGAGAACTCTCGTCCACACGACGGCTGGTGGACGATGCCGCCAGGATCTTTTGGATCGTATGCATCAGGCCTGGGTTGTCAATGAAGGTGACCGGGCTTTTCTCGATCTTACCGTTCTTCTGGATATAGACGGATTTATGCCCGTTGACCATGATCTCAGTGACGGCAGTGTCTTCGATCAGTGCACGCAAGGGTCCTAAACTGACGATGCCGCTGACAAGTTCACGGATGATGGAATGCCTGTCCTCTGTCGTAATCGTAACCTGCCGTTCACGGCAAAGATTGGTGATCGCCGTATCCACAAAGGTGCGCAGCTGGTCTTCCTGCATATTGTCCTTGAGCTGCAGGAAGGTCGTCTTGGAGATCAGGTAATGATGGATCGCCGCTTTGATCTCTGTGTAATTTGTCGTGGTCATAAAGAGCCCTTAACCGATCGGTTTAAGAAAATGCATGATCTTTTCAATGAGACCAATGCGTTCAAAATCAACATAGAAGACGAACACGGCCAGCATCATGATGAGGCCGAACCCAACGCGGCTGATCAGCATGTCCCATTTCATGGACAATGCCTTGCCGCGCAATTTCTCGAACCCGAGCAGCAGCAGATGGCCGCCATCCAGCGGGATCACAGGCAATAAATTGAATATCGCAAGGCTGGCGCTGATGACACCGACGATATGGATCAGGAACGAGAACCCGACCGACAGGGCAAACTTGATCACAAAGAACATGCCGACAATGCCCATGGCTTCCTTGGGCGAACGCAGGCCGATGACCATCTCATACAAGGCACCATACGTCTTGACCGTGATGTCCCCCAATTCCTGGCCGGCACGGGCAAAGGCCTGCAAAGGCCCGTAACGCACGATCACGACTTCCTGCGCATTCTTGATCTGCACGGGACCCACACCGATACGCCGGGCACGGTGCACGCGGCCGAAAATGTCCTTTTGCACGCTTTCCTGCGGGGTGATCTGCTTGACCATGACCTGCCCGTCGCGCTCGATGGCAATGGCGATCTGCGGCAAAGACGACTTGACGATCTGTTCCTGAAGGTCCGGCCAATGCTTGATCTTATTCCCGTCGACCGTCAATACCTTGTCCCCTGTCTGGAGACCGCCCTTCTCCGCCGGCGAACCGCTCAATATCTGTCCGAAACGCGGTTCCACTTTATTGGCGGAAGCGTCCATGTCCACAAAACCGATCACAAAGACCAACCAAAAACACACATAAGCCAGGACCAGATTGACCACCGGCCCCATGAGCACGATCATGGCACGCTGCCCGACGCTCTTGGAGAAGAATTCCTCACTGCTTCCGGTGCAGCGTTCACGCTCGTCCCCCGCCATCTTGACGTAGCCGCCCAAGGGAATAGCGCACAAACAAAATTCCGTATTATCATGGACCTTCGACCACAGCTTGGGACCGAACCCCAACGAGAACTGTTCGACCCTGACCCCGCATTTGCGCGCGGTGATATAGTGGCCCCATTCATGCACAAGCACGAGTATGCTCAATATAAAGATGAATATGATCAGCGACATAGTGTGATGGTCCTTTGTGCTTCCTGCCGGGCCCAATGGTCCGCGGCAAGTATATCTTTCAGCGACGGATGCTTTATTATTTTATGCTGCAAAACCACTTTTTCAACCACTTTATAGATCGATGTGAACTTCAATCGCCCTGCCAGGAACTCTTCAACAGCCTCTTCATCAGCGGCATTGAGAACGGCCGGCAGTGTACCGCCCTTCTTGGCCGTTTCCATTGCCAGGCCCAATGCCGGGAACTTCCCTAGGTCAGGCTTGCTGAAATTCAACTGCTTCAATCCCGCCAGGTCCAACGGCTTTAAACCTGTTGCCAGCCGCTTCGGATAGGTCAGCGCATACTGGATGGGC
>JAYVSG010000119.1:0-8674 GCA_043775535.1 Candidatus Omnitrophota bacterium | reverse complement strand
ATTTCAACCGTGCCTGCCTATGCGGCGGCCAGGATATTCAATACCCCTGCGCTCGAGCGTATTCCCTATGCCGCGGTCGCCGTGGTCGGTCTTGGGTTTACAGCAGATGCCTTCAAGCGCCGACCGGATGGCTTTGGTTATTTGGTCCCCTCCAGCCAGCATAAGAAGATCATGGGCGTGTTGGTGGAAAGCAATGTGTTCGCGGGCCGGGCGCCCGAAGGTGATGTCATGCTGCGGGTCATGATGGGAGGGCGGCATCATCCGGACATTGCCAATGACAGTCCGGATGTGCTGGTGACCAAAGCCCTGGCAGAATTGGATGCGGTCTATGGTTTGACCAAGAAGCCTAAGGTGCATTGCGTTCAGTCTTGGGGGCTGGCCATACCCCAGTATGAAATGGACCATCAGGCCATCTGCGCTTCAGTGCGCCAAGACATGGGCCGTTTTCCAAATGTAACCCTCAGCGGCAATTATTTAGGCGGTATTTCCTTCAATGATTGCGTGAATAACGCCAAATCCATTGCAGATACCCTGACCCTTTGATACCATTGATGAATTATGTTTAGATCCTTCCTTATTATCTTGGTCTTGTTTGCCGTCGGATGCGATAAAAAGCAGCAGGCCTATCAGTACACCGAGGTCGTTATCCCATCGGACCAGGAGCAGGTGCAGGCTCCGTTCATGGGTCAAGACCCGCATGAGGGAATGGACATGTCTGCAGCCCCGGCCATGCCCACGGCCAATGATGCCTTGAAGAACAAATTGACCTGGGTCCTGCCGCAAGGATGGAAGGAAGAGGCGGGTTCTGCCATGCGTTTGGCCACCTTTCATCTTGTATCAGCCCCTAAACTTATCGATGTGTCCATTGTTTCCTTGGCCGGTGGTGCCGGGGGCTTGGAAATGAACTTGAAACGCTGGATGGGGCAGATCAAGCTTGATGTTCCCGATGAAGAGTTAGGAAAATTCATCGATGCTTCCAAGGATGATATTTTTGACTTTTCTGTCCTGCAAAAGAACAGCGCTCCTTCGACCCCCAGTGTCATTGCAGCTATGCTCCAGATGGATGGAGCCACGGTCTTTGTCAAGATGACCGGCAGCATTGCCGCCGTCAAAGAGCATAAAGACGCCTTCCTGAAGCTGCTCAGATCGGTGCGCTTAAAATGAAGAATATCCTCAAGATCCTTTCCTCGGTCAGGATCACGGTTATCTGCCTGCTCTTGCTTTTCATCCTGACCTTCTGGGGGACGGTGGCCCAGGTGGACCACGGCCTTTATGCCGCCCAAGAACGGTTCTTTTTTTCCATGTACTTTTTAGCGGGTGGTTTTATCCCGTTCCCCGGTGCGCAGGCGGTGCTGTGGGTATTGTTCTTTAATCTCATTGCATCCATTCCTGCCCATTTCTCTAAGTTGCGCGGTTGGCAATCTGTCGGGCTCAAGATCTCCCACTTGGGCGTCCTCATCTATTTCATTGCGGCCTTTATTGTGTTCCATGCGACCACGGAATCCAATGTGCATTTATTGGAAGGGGCCGGCACCAATGTGTCCGCATCCTATCATGAATGGGAATTGGCCTATTGGGATGAAGAGGGTAATGCGCGCAATGTCACGGCCTACGACATCACCAGGGCCAGGGTCGGGGATAAATTCCAGATGGGGGACGTTGAGGTTACTGTCGATCAAATGTACTCGAATTGTGCGGCCTTCAAGACCGCCATGAGCAAGGAACAATTCATCAATGCTTCGGGCATCGGGTTGCTTGAACCCAAGGCTGTGCTTCCTGAGAGGGAGAAAAACGTTGCCGGCGGGATCTTCAAGATCGGCAATGAGAGGGTGCTGCTCTATGCTTTGGAAAGTGTACCGACCCGGGTTGGGAAACATTACTTTGCCCTGCGCCATAAACGGTATCCCTTGCCGTTCACGCTTCGATTAAAAGAATTTACGGTCGAATTCCATCCCGGCACACAAATGGCCAAGAGCTATGAAAGCATGGTCGAGATCATCAAGCCCGGTGCCAAAAGGGATGTGCGCATTTACATGAACAATCCATTGCGCGACCGAGCCTACACCTTTTACCAAGCGTCTTACGACATCGATGCTGCTGGACGCCAGTATTCGACCTTTGCGGTGGTCAAGAATGTGGGTCAGGTTCTGCCCTATATTGCCTGTTTCGTGGTATTTTTTGGTCTGGCCTTGCACTTTATCCTGGCGGCCTTACGCCGCAAACAAAAATGAAGAAGATCATCCTTATAATCCTCTTGTTCTGTGCCGTTCCCGCCTGGGCCGAGGGTCTTCCCCAGGCCAAGGGAGTCAAGTCCTATGAGGTGTTCAGGCACATCCCTGTCTTGGACAACGGCAGGCTTAAGCCCATGGATACCTATGCCCGTAATTTGTTGATCCGTTTATCGGGCAAGGATACCTATGAAAAGAAGCCTGCGGTCGCCTGGCTTGCCGCACTGCTGTTCGCCCCGGAGAGTACCGCCGAGGATACGGTTTTCCTGATCAATAATCCGGACATTGCCACGGCCTTGGGGATGGAAGTCTCCCATAAACGCCGCTACTCGTTCAAGCAGATCCAAAAGGCCTACCCTAAATTATTGGAGCTGGCCCAGGCGGCAAAGAACATCGATCAAAAACAGCGCAGCATCGTAGAGGGGGAGATCATCCGTGTTTTTGAGAACCTGCGCTTATACGCAGACCTTTCCCATGAGATGATGTTCGCCTTGCCTCACGCGGATTTTACCCTTGAACCTGCCATTGCTGCCCGGCTTAATTTACCCGCCGACCAAAGAGAATTCAGCTTTTTGGATGTTGCCTTCCGTGCCGAAGACATACGCGCGGCAACAGCAGGTCTGGAGAGCGGTGATTCCCTGGGAGGGGACCAGAAACAGGTCGTGCAGGTCCTGGCCAATCTCTACCATTGGTCGATCAGTTATAAAGACCTTCCCATGGGCTTGATCCCATTGAGCCGTGATGCCCGTATCCTGGTGAGCCCGTGGGATGCCATTTCCAAGGATTTCAAAGATGATGGCACTAGGCAATTGGTCGCCCTATGGCGCAATTTGTCCGTGGCATACTGGAACGGAGAAAGTCTTGAGTTCGACATGGCCGGACGCATGTACCTGGATGCTTTGCGTGGTCGCCTGTCCAAGGAGCATCTCAAGAAGACAAACACCTTTGGTCTCGAATTGTCTTACAATGCCTTGCGCCCGTTCTTGCTTGCCAAGATATTTTACATCCTGTCCCTTGTCTTTTTTGTGGCATCCTTCATGTCCGCGTCCCGCATCTGGTATGCATTGGCATGGGGGGCGGTGATCGCTGGATTTGCTCCTCATCTTTTTGCCGTGGTCGCGCGCATCATCATCATGGCCCGTCCACCGGTCAGCAATCTGTATGAGACCTTTATTTTTGTTGCTGCCATCACCGTGCTCTTGGGGATATTGATCGAACGTGCCACCAAACAATGGCTGGGCATCATCGTGGCCGGTGTCAGCGGCACGGCCCTGCTCTTCATTGCCTCCAAGTACAGTGCGGAAGGGGACACCCTGCAAATGCTCATTGCTGTGCTCGATTCCAATTTTTGGTTGAGCACGCATGTGACCACCATCACCATGGGCTATGGGGCGACCTGTGTCGCAGGGCTCTTGGGACATGTCTGGCTGCTGCAGGCCGCGGCCAAAAAGCCGCAGCAGGTCTTAAGCAATACCTATACGGTCATGATGGGCATTTTGGGTCTGGCCCTAACCTTGACCTTTTTGGGGACAAATCTCGGCGGCATATGGGCGGACCAAAGCTGGGGAAGGTTCTGGGGTTGGGACCCTAAGGAGAATGGGGCGCTCATGATCGTGCTGTGGAGCATCATGCTCTTCCATGCGCGCATTGCCCGAATGGTCGGGCCATTAGGTATGGCCGTCGGTAACGTGCTTGGGATGGTCGTCGTCATGTGGGCATGGTTCGGTGTCAATCTCCTGAGCATCGGTTTGCATTCCTACGGTTTTACGTCGGGCATTGCCAATACATTGCTATCTTACGTGATCTGTGAGATAATATTCATCGTAGTCACCACATCATTGATCAAACGCGGTTAATAATCGTACACAACTATGATATCTGTCACTGAAGCCGAACATATTATTTTGGGCACGGCCAGGCTTTTGCCTGTGGAAGCATGTTCTTTGAAGCAGGCGGGGGGCCGCGTCCTGCGTGAAGACATTACGAGCGATCGTGACCAACCGCCTTTTGACAAGGTCCTAGTCGACGGTGTCGGCATTGCCTATGAAGCCTGGCAAAAGGGTGCTCGCAAGTTCACGATCGAACATGTGGTTGCGGCCGGTGATCCCCCGTACCGTTTAAAAGACAGGAAGTCCTGTGTACAGATCATGACGGGTGCGGTCGTTCCCCTCGGCTGCGATTGCATCATCCCCATCGAACAGGTGGACATCGAAGGCAATGTGCTTCACCTGAAAAATTGGACGCTCATCAATGCGAAACAGAACATCCGTTTCAAGGCGGCCGACCATAAAAAAGGGGCACGGCTGCTTAAAAGCGGATCCTTCCTGGCGGCGCCGCAGATCGGTGTGGCTGCTTCCGTAGGAAAGACATCCTTGAAGGTGAGCAAGGTGCCGACCATGGCCATCATTGCCACCGGGGACGAATTGGTCGATATTGGTAAACCCGTGAAGGCCCATCAGACGCGACTGTCTAATTCCTATGCCCTGCATGACTTGTTCGTCCAGAGTTCATTGGCCCGCCCGGAGATCTTTCATTTTCCGGATAACAAGAAAATACTGTTAACAAAGATGAAGGCCATTTTAGCCAAATATGACGTCGTCGTCGTCAGCGGCGGCGTATCCATGGGTGAATTCGATTTTGTCCCGCAGGTCCTCAAGGAATTGGGTGTGAAAGCCATGTTCCATAAGGTGACCCAAAAACCCGGGAAACCATTTTGGTTCGGCAAAACACGCTCGGGAAAAGCAGTCTTTGCCTTGCCGGGTAATCCTGTTTCGACCCTGGTTTGTGCCTACCGTTATGTGGTCCCGTATTTAAAGAAAATAGCCGGCATGGAATTTAAGGTCCAGCACGTGCTTTTAAAGGAAGCGTTCGATCCCAAGACAGACCTTACATATTTCCTTCCTGTAACGCTGAAAGAGAAGGATGGCGCCTATTATGCCCATCCAGTCGATACCGGCGGCTCCGGGGATTTTGCCTCCTTGGCCAAATCCGATGGGTTCATCCAATATGAGCACAATGTCAAAAAATTTGTTTGGCCTTATTTTAGCTGGCGGCCGTAGCTCACGCATGGGGCAGGATAAATCGCTTTTGGTTTATCATGGCAATACGCAAATCGAATATGCCCATGACCTGCTTTCACCATTCTGCGAGCGGATCTTTGTTTCTACCCGTGTTGAGCAGTCCAGGGAGCCGGGATATGCACATTTCCCCCAGATCAATGATCTTCCGGAATTTTCCGGTCAAGGCCCTTTGGCAGGCATTGCTTCAGCCCTTTTTACCCATCCGCACGCGGCATGGCTGGTTTTGGCCTCTGATCTGCCTTTTGTCACCGAAGCGACGCTCAAGGCCCTGATCGGGGGCCGGAATACCGCTAAGGCGGCAACGGCCTTTGTAAGCTCCCAAAATAATTTGCCAGAACCCTTGTGCGCCATATGGGAACCTGTTATACTAGAACACGTTAAGAGATTTATGGGGGATGGTATCCAATGCCCTCGCAAGGTATTGATCAAGTCGGACACAGAGTTGGTCGTGCAGAAAGACCCCCGGTGGCTGGATAATATCAATAAGCCTGAAGAATACGCCGAGGCCTTGCAAATGGTGAAAAAACGTGTATACTTACAGTAGATAGTTTGCACGACAATAGCAAACCCGTCGTAAGGCGGGGACGCAAAGTCATAGGGTCCTAGGGATAGGATAGCCTGGCCGCCGAAACAAACTCAAATTTTGAGTATTTACGGCCTATCCCTGGAAAACAGTGAGAGGCCTTTTTTATGAGGGTGCCATGATCAAGAAGATCCTATACGCCGAAGATGAAAGAGATGTGCTGGATGTGGTCCGAAAGCGCCTCTCGACCGGTGGCTTTGAGGTTTTTCCTGCCGAGAACGGCAAGGACGCATATGACCTGACGGTCAAGCATAATCCTGACCTTATTATTACGGATGTCATGATGCCCGTGATGAACGGGTTTGAATTTTGTAAAGCCCTGAAACATAATGAACAGACCAAGCAGATCCCCATCATTGTCCTGACCGCGAAGGCCAACATGGAGGATTCCTTTATTTTCTTGGGCGTGAATGATTTCTTAAGGAAGCCGTTCCAATTTGAGCAGCTTGAGGTGAAGATCAAGGACCGCCTGAGCCTGACTGCGGCCATGCATACGAGCAAGACCAAGATCCTTTTCCATTGCGTCAAGCCGGCTGCCATGACCGCCGCCCGCACTTTGATCGAGTCTGTACCCCAATGGAGTTCCAAATTCGTCAATACCGGTGCCGAGGTTTTGGCCAGGGCCCAGGAGTTCGTTCCTGAGGTCATTGTCCTGGACCTGTTCATGTCCGATATGCCGGTCTATGAAGTTACCGCGCAGTTAAAAATGAATCCGGAACTGGCCAATGCGCAGATATTGACCTATTACAGCCCCTTGTCGAGCGACCAGGACCAGGTGGCCATCCAAGCCAAAATGCTTGAAGTGCAATACCTTAAGAACGCTACGACCGACGCGGGAGCCAAGGAATATTTGGGTCCGTTCAACCCTGCGAATTTCGTTGGATTGTTCAATGATTACCGCAAAGATATTGCTGTATAATTTCTTATTAAGCGTTTGATTGTTCCAAAAAAGTTTGCTATAGTCCAGTATCTCCTAAAAAAAGGTACTGGATTTTATGTTTATAGTAGGTTTAAACCACAAGACAGCCCCCATCGAGATCCGCGAAAGATTCTATTTAAATAATCTGGAAGCGGAGCTTTTGCTCAATGAGTTGAAGAACAATCCTGCCGTCAGCGAAGCCTTTGTTCTATCCACCTGCAACCGCATTGAAGTGTATTTCAAGCGTGTTGACACATCTTTGGACGGTAATTTTGTCATTGCCTTGATCGCCAAGGTCAAGAAAACCACTTTTGATTTTGATTGTTCTAAATATATGTATTCTTATGCCGGCCCCCTGGCCATTGAGCATTTGCTGCGTGTGGCTGCAGGGATTGATTCCTTGGTGCTGGGAGAGAAGCAGATCTTGGGTCAGGTAAAGGCGGCGGTCGAACGTTCCCGTGAAGCAGGCGCCATCTCAAGGTATTTTAATATCTTGACCAACATTGCCATCCGTGCCGGCAAAAAAGCCCAGAATGAGACCGAGATCAGTTTTGGTGGTTCTTCCATCAGCTGGGCGGCCATTGAAATGGCGGAACGCACGCTCGGTTCCTTGGAGGGGAAGAAGGTATTGGTCATCGGCGCCGGTAAGATGGGTGAGATGGCCTTGAGCACACTATCCAAGAAGGGCATGGGCAAGATCTATCTGATGAACCGCACCGGCGAGAAAGCTGAAGTGTTGGCGGAACAGTACGGGGGCATTGCGGCTTCGTTCTGGGACATCAAGGAGCTTTTGGCTGAAGTGGACCTCTGCATTTGCTCGGTGGGTGCACCGCATTATATTTTAGACAAGGAGAAGGTTGAGACGGTGATGCCGATGCGTCAGGGCCGTTCCTTGTTGTTCATTGACATTTCCATGCCGCGCAACATCGATCCTTCGGTCGCTGAGCTGCCGGGTGTTTGTTTGCGTTCCATCGATGATCTCGACCAGGTCGTCAATGCGAACATGCAAAAGCGCCGGGATGCCATCGCCCAGGTCGAGGGCATCATCAAGAACAAGGTCGCGGAATTCAATGAGAAGCTTGAGAAATTGAATGCGCACAGCGGTTCGGATTTCTTTGAACCTGCGGAAGGCACTGTGATCGGAGGACAACATAATGGATAAGGTCATTTTGATCGCCTACGGCATCTTTCTGATCGTCGGTGGTTATTTCGGTTTCAAGAAGGGGAGTATGATCTCCCTGGCCATGGGTGTGGGTTCAGGCTTGATGGTTTTCTTAGGGATCTGGCTGATGACCATTAATCCGCGCGGCGCTTGGATTTTCTTAAGCTGTCTGAACGGTTTTCTGGCCTGCGCCTTCCTGATCAGGGTGGTTAAGACCCAGGCCTTTATGCCGTCGGGCATGCTGCTCATGTTCAGCACCGCTGTACTGGTATTTTGTTTGTTACGTTTGCGCGGGGTTTGATGGATAAACAGCCGCCCTTGAATTTCGGTTGGACGGTGATCTCAGAATTTTTGTGTTGTTTCTTTGCAGGGTATTTTGCGGACCAGAAATTCGGCACAGGGTATGTTTGGACGTTCACGGGTCTGGGTGTTGCTGTAGGATTGGTCGCATATGAAGTTTGGAAATTGATACGCGAGGAAAAATAGTACATGCCATTGTTTTCCACAGTCGGGCCTTTTCAGCTTGATAAATATGTCATGCATCACGTGATGGATTCCCATCAGTGGAATCTGCCGTTCCTGCCGCCGATCCAGTTGCCGGGATTCTTGACCATGCACGGCATGATGCTTATCATTTGCGCTGTTTTATTGATCGTGCTTTTTTGCCGGGTTTACCGTTACCAGGACCGGGTGCCGACCGGT
>JAYVSG010000118.1:0-7664 GCA_043775535.1 Candidatus Omnitrophota bacterium | reverse complement strand
GAATTGATCGAACGCACCTCCCTGGATGTCAAAGAGATCGATGAAGTCATCTTCGGTTGTGTGGGCCAGCCCGCGGATGCAGCTAATATCGCCCGTGTCATCGGGTTGCTTGCCGGCATCCCTAAGACCGTGCCGGCCGTTACCGTGCATCGCAATTGCGCGTCCGGTATTGAATCAGTGGTCAACGCGGCCCTGAAGATACAGGTGGGGGAAGCGCGCTGCATCCTGGCCGGCGGTACCGAGTCCATGAGCAATATCCCGTTCTTTTTCTCCAAGGCGACCCAGGACCTTTTTGGCGAATTGCAAAGGGCCAAGACGCCTTTGGCCCGGATCCAGACCATGTTGAAATTCCGGCCGGCCAATTTTGCGCCGCGCGTCGGCCTGATGCTGGGCTTGACCGACCCGGTCTGTGGACTGAATATGGGGCAGACCGCCGAGGTCCTGGCCAAGGAATTCGGCATCACCCGTCTGGACCAGGATAAATTTTCACTGATGAGCCACCAGCGTGCCCTTGCCAGCCGTATCCTTTTGAGGGAAGAGATAGTACCGGTCATTCCGGGCCCCAAATACAAGGATGCGGTGATGGACGACAATGGCCCCCGCGAAGGCCAGACCATCGAAGCTTTGCAGAAACTGAAACCCTTCTTTGAAAAAGGCACCGGTACGGTGACTGCGGGTAATTCATCGCAGGTTACCGACGGCGCTGCATCCGTCCTGGTCATGAGCGAATCCAAGGCCAGAGAATTGGGCTACACGCCTTTGGGGTATTTGCGCGCTTATACTTTTGTCGGGGTCGAACCCAACCGCATGGGCATAGGTCCCGCGCATGCCATCCCCAAGGTCTTGAAGAAGGCGGGCATGAAATTTTCCGACGTACAGCTGTGGGAGATCAATGAGGCCTTTGCCGCCCAGGCCCTGGCTTGCACCAAGGCCCTGGCTTCGGAGAAGTTCACCAAGGAATTCGGTTATGAAGGCCTGACCGGAGTTATCGACCCGAATAAATTGAATGTTAACGGCGGGGCCATTGCCCTTGGGCATCCCGTTGGTGTTACCGGCACCAGGCTCATCATCAGCATGCTCAAGCATTTGAAGCGCCAGAATTTGAATACCGGTGTGGCCTCTCTGTGCATCGGCGGCGGTCAGGGTGCGGCCGTTGTCCTGGAACGTTAATTATTAGGGAGAAACATATGTCTGTCTTTTACAAAGAAGAAGGCAATATCGCCTACATCACTTTTGACGCGCCTGATTCCAAGGTGAATGTCTTAAGCGGTCAGGTGCTGCTCGCCTTCGAGAAGATCCTTGAGGAATTCAAGAGCGTTTCTTCCTTGAAAGCGCTGGTCATCCAAAGCGCCAAGAAAGATATCTTCATCGCCGGGGCGGACATCAAGGAGATCGAGAATATCACGGAAGTTGCTGACGGCAAGGCCAAGGCCCAGGTGGGACAGAGGGTGTTCAATAAATTGCAGGACCTGCCTTTGCCGACGGTTGCGGTCATTGACGGTGCGGCTTTGGGGGGAGGCTGTGAATTGGCCTTGGCGTGCCGTTACCGCATTGCCACCTTCAGTGATAAGGTGCGCATCGGTTTGCCGGAAGTGAATTTGGGTTTTATCCCCGGTTTCGGCGGGACCTACCGTTTGCCCCGTCTGGTCGGTTTGCAGGGGGCTTTGAAATTGATCTTATCGGGCAATCCCATTGATGCCAATGCATCGTTTAGGATGGGGTTGGTCGATCGTTTATACCCGCAAGCGGGCCTGGCCGATCGGGTTAGGGAATTTGTCGACGAGATTGCGGCCCAGCCCAATCGCCGCATCGCTTCAAAGGCAAAGCCCACGGGGTTTGCTGCTTTTTTGGAGAACAGTCCGTTCGGACAGAATATCGTGTTCAAGAAATCGCGTCAGGAAGTATTAAGAGCCACCAAGGGTTTTTATCCGGCACCGCTGCGCGCCCTGGACACGGTGCAGAAGACCTTGTACCTGAACCGCAGCTTCGCCCTGGATATTGAATCGAGCGCCTTTGCCGACCTGGCCATCACGTCCATATCCAAGAACCTGGTCAAGGTCTTCTTTGTCGCCGAGAAATTCAAAAAATTGACCATCCCGGGCACGGAGAACGTGAAACCGGCTCCCATCCGTAAGGGTGCGGTGATCGGTGCCGGCATCATGGGCGGGGGTATTGCCCAGTTGTTGAGCAACCGCGGGGTGTGGGTCAGATTGAAGGACATTAACTATGATGCCATTGCCAAGGGGCTCAAGGCGGCATTCGACGTATACAACGGCCTGGTCAAGCGTCGCCGAATGAAACCTCACGAATTGACGGCCAAGATGGGCATGATCTCCGGTACCCTGGATTATAGCGGTTTCAAGGACGCGGATATCGTCATTGAGGCGGTAGTCGAGAACATGGACGTGAAGAGGAAGGTCTTCACGGAATTGAGCAACCAAGCTTCTGCGCACACCATCCTGGCCACTAATACATCGTCGCTGTCGGTGACCGAAATGGGTAAGGTCTGCAAGGATCCCTCCAAGGTTATCGGATTCCATTTCTTTAATCCTGTGCACCGCATGCCATTGATCGAGATCATCACCACTCCGCAAACATCCCAGGAGACCCTGGTGTCGACCCTGGAATTTGCCAAGCGTCTGGGCAAGGTTCCCATCGTGGTCAAGGATGGTCCGGGTTTCCTGGTCAACCGCATTCTCCTCGGGTATATTAACGAGGCGGGCAGGCTCCTGCAGGATGGCCTTTCCATCGAACGTACCGACAAGATCGCCTGTGATTTCGGCATGCCTATGGGTCCCTTCACACTTTCCGACGAGGTTGGTCTGGACGTGGGAGTCAAGGTCTTGCATATCCTTGAGGCTGGTTTGGGTCCGCGCTTTAAATCCGTGCCCATTTTTGATAAAGTATTGGAGAAGAAGCTGCTCGGCAAGAAGTCGGGCAAAGGGTTTTACGTCCACGGCAAGCAGAGGGTGATCAACCCTGAGGTTACCGCCATGGTCAAGGGTAACGGCAGCGTCAGCTCCAAGGAGGCCATTGACCGCATGATCTACATCATGGTCAATGAAGCGGCCATGATCATCCAGGAAGGCATTGTGGATGGTCCGGAGACGGTGGATGTCGGCATGATCATGGGTACGGGTTTCCCGGCCTTCCATGGGGGGCTCCTGCGTTATGCCGATACGATAGGGATCGCGAATGTCGTCAAGGCCATGGAGGCTTTTGAGGCAAAGTATAAGGATGGACGCTTTAAGCCCTGTGCCTATTTGGCCGACTTGGATAAACAAGGCAAGAAATTTTTTAATTAAGGAAATGTCATGGACGCGGCTACAAAGAAGAATGTCTTGATCGGTATTGCGGCGCTGGCAGGAGTACTTTTGTTGGCGGCCTTGGGGTGGTTCATATTTCAAGCAAGCCAGTTCGCAACATATAAGGATGCGACCTATAAATTCTCCATCAAGTATCCCAAGGCATGGAAGATGGTCGCTGCCCCTCAACCGGGTGCGGCGGTCGTTTTTGTTTCCCCAAAGGAAACGGCCCTCGATACCTTCCAGGAGAACGTGAATATCTCCATCACCCCGGTGCCGCCTGAGATCGCGACCTTGAAGAATTTCAGCGACGCCATCCTGATGCAGATGAAGACCGTGTTCAATAATCTTCAGGTCAAAGAATCCAGGGAGATCGAGATCAAGGGCGCCCGTAAAGCCGCCCGCGTTGTCTTTGTCGCCGAGAAACCCGATAAGGTGCATGTCCTTAATATTTGGACCGTTAAGGGTGGTTCCTCTGCCTATATCTTGACCTACATGGCAGCCAGCAGCCGCTACGAGAAATACCTTCCCCTTGTCGAGGAAATGATCAAATCGTTTGAGATCAAATGAACGTCCTGCCTGTATGTCCGGTCTACCAGCAATGCGGCGGCTGCCAGTACCAGCACATGAGCTACGCTGATGAGTTGGTGGAAAAGACAGCCCGCCTGAAAGAGATCCTGCTTCCCTTGGGATTGGAGGAGGGGCTCTTTGCACCCATCCTGCCGTCACCCGTCGAATACAATTACCGCAGCCGCATTGACCTGAAAATGATAAAGAACAAGAACAAGCTGATCTTGTTCGGATTTTCTCCCATGGGGGGTAAGGGGCTCATCACCATTGATCATTGCCCCATTGCCCGTGAGGAGATCAATGTCTTCATCCCGACCGTCAGGCGTCAGGCCATGGCCCGGGATATTTCCAAGTACAAGCAGGCGAGCTTGGTCGTCAGAAGCGGGGAAGGCCGGAACCCGTCTTGGGGCGGTCTGGGGCATGGGTCTTTGCGCACCGCACCTAAGGATTATTTTTGGATGGACATCCAGGGCAGGAGGGTCTTCTACGGCCTGGACACCTTCTTCCAAGCCAATCTTTTCATTCTTCCGCCGGTGGTGGAGGCCATACGGGCCCTGCCCATATGGTCCAAAGAATCTTTGTTCCTTGACCTGTATGGCGGTGTGGGACTGTTCGGCATTTCATTTCATGACCTGGTCAATCGCGTAGTTTTGATCGAGGAGAATACGGCGTCCATCACCATTGCCCGGCACAATGCGTCCTATAACAAGCTCGACACCTTTGATGTGTATGCAGGCAAGGTGGAAGAGGTCCTGCCCAAGCTTTTGACCCTGCATGCCGGGCGGCCCAAGATCGTGATGGTGGACCCGCCGCGTGCGGGACTCAGCGATGAGACGGTCGGTTTCTTGAACGGCATCAAGGGTGTTGAGCATATGCTTTATCTATCATGTAATCCTGAATCTCTTCGGGATAATTTAAAGGGTTTGTCGGAACGCTGGTCTGTGTCAAAGATCATGCCGTTCGACTTCTTCCCTAAAACACATCATTTGGAAACCTTGGTATGTCTGAAGACGAAATAATCCTGACCCATATCTTGCAATGTACCCTTTCTGAATTTCTGGTCAAGAAACCCAAATTGACCGAAGCGCAGCAGAAGGAATTCGATGCCTGCAAAGCCCGTCGTGAACAGGGCGAACCTTTGCAGTACATCATCGGGTCCTGGGATTTTTACGGCCTGGAGTTCAAGGTGGATGCCCGTGTCCTGGTCCCGCGTCCGGAGACCGAAGGATTGGTGGCGCTTGCCATTAAATATTTCAATGGCCGGGATGTCCTGGACCTGGGGACGGGCTCAGGCAACATTGCCGTCACCCTGGCGCATATCCAGCCCTACAGCCAGGTCGCTTCCGTGGATGTGTCCATGGATGCTCTAGCTATGGCTATGGAAAATGCCCAGCGCCATGGGGTGGAAAGCCGGGTCGAATTCATCCATGCGGACATGGAAGAGTATTTAAGCACCTGCACCCGCCATTTTGACATGGTCATTTCCAATCCGCCTTATGTTCCATCAGGTCAAATGGCCTCCCTGCCGACCGATGTGAAGCAGGAACCGGCCCTGGCCCTGGATGGGGGAGCGGACGGCCTCGATTTTTACCGAATTATCATAAATCATAGTCCCCGCTTGCTAAGAAAGGGTGCTTGCCTTATTATGGAGTTTGGCGACGGGCAGGCAGGGGCCATCAAAGCCCTGGCAGAGGCCGGTATGCCCAATTCCAAAATAGAGATCTTTAAAGACCTGGCAGGTAAAGAAAGGGTTATCGCGATATGGAAAAGTTCGTAATTGAAGGCGGCAGAAAATTAAGCGGGGAGATCAGAGTCAGTGGTTCCAAGAATGCGACCCTGCCTATCTTGGCCGCGACCCTTTTGACCGATGGCGTCTGCGAGATCCGCAATGTCCCCAAATTGCGCGATACCCTGACCATGTGCAAGCTTTTGCGTTCACTCGGCAAGACCGTTGAGATCAGCGGCAACAAGGTCACCATTTCCGGTGCGGTCAATAATCATATTGCGGATTACAAGCTCGTCTCGACGATGCGCGGTTCTTTTTGTGTGCTTGGGCCCTTGCTGGGTAAATTAGGCAAGGCCAAGGTCTCCATGCCCGGCGGCTGCGTCATCGGCGTACGTCCCATTGACCTGCATATGAAGGGCATCATGGCCCTCGGGGTCAAGGCGGACTTTGACGCCGGTTATGTCATCGCCCATGCGCCCAGATTGAAAGGTGCGCAGATGTATTTGGGAGGCACCTTTGGTTCGTCGGTGCTTGCCACCGCCAACGTCATGATGGCCGCAAGTTTGGCCCATGGCGAGACCATCATTGAGTCCGCGGCCTGTGAACCTGAGATCGAGGACCTGGGGAATTTCTTGAGTTTGATGGGCGCCAAGATCCATGGCCACGGCACCCCACGGGTCGTCATCAACGGCGTGCGCAAGTTGAACGGCGCCAGCTACAAGATGGGGGCGGACCGCATTGAAGCGGGAACCTTCCTTCTGATGGCTGCGGCTGCCAAGAGCGATATTCTGGTCAAGGACGCAGGGTATAATAACTCCTTGGCCTTGATCGATAAATTGACGTCCATCGGCGTGGATGTGAAGAGGGACGGGGCGGACATCCGGGTCAAATGTAAGAAGATCCTCAAGCCCGGCAATATCGTCACCCATCCGCATCCGGGTTTCCCGACCGACCTGCAGGCACAGTATATGGCCTTGATGGCCGTGACCCCGGGCGTGTGCATCATCACCGACCGTGTGTTCCCGGACCGTTTCATGCATATTGCCGAGCTTAACCGTATGGGTGCCCAGATCCGCCGTGACACGGGCAGCGCCATCGTCGAAGGTGTCAAACAATTGTACGGTGCCCCGGTCATGGCTTCCGACCTGCGTGCGTCTGCCGCATTGGTCATTGCAGGGCTTGTGGCCAAGGGCAAGACCGAGATCCACCGTATCTACCATTTGGACCGCGGCTATGAAGAGCTCGACCAGAAATTGACCGGCATCGGCGCGAAGGTTTTTAGAGAAAAAGAATAATATGATCCTGATGATCGATAATTACGATTCGTTCACCTATAATCTCGTCCAGTATTTTGGCGAGCTTAAGGCGGACATGCGGGTGTATCGCAATGATGCTTTGACCGTGGCGCAGGTCGCGGCCATGAAGCCTTCAAAGATCGTCATTTCTCCGGGGCCTGGCCGTCCGGAAGATGCAGGAATTTCCGTCGAGATCATCAAGAAGCTTGCCGGGAAGATTCCCATCCTGGGCGTTTGCCTCGGCCACCAGGGTATCGGTTACGCTTACGGGGGCAAGATCATCAATGCCAAGAAATTGATGCACGGCAAGACATCTGCGATCGAACATAAGGGTAAGGATGTTTTTAAGGGCCTGCCGCATCCTTTTGATGCCACGCGCTACCACTCGCTGGTCATTGATCCCAAGACCATCCCGGACTGCCTGGAAGTAACGGCCTGGACCACGGATGACAAGGAGATCATGGGCGTGGCGCACAAGACGCTTCCCGTATGGGGCGTACAATTCCATCCCGAGTCGATCCTGACGAAGGAAGGCAAGAACATCTTGGCCAACTTCCTAAAGCTCTGATGCGCGATTATATCCTGAAAATCCAGAATGGTTTGAATCTGAACCATGATGAGATCACCATTGTCATGGAGCTCATCATGGCCGGGCATGCCACGGTCGACGAGATCCGTGAATTCCTGCTGGCGCTCAATAAGAAGGGACCCACGGTCGAGGAGATCACTGCATCCGCGCTGATCATGCGCAAGTTTGTGGTGCCGGTC
>JAYVSG010000117.1:0-4420 GCA_043775535.1 Candidatus Omnitrophota bacterium | reverse complement strand
TGCCTCATCGCAAACACCATGCAGGTAACCACCAATGGCTTGAAGTGGTTTGGGATGTTGTTGGAAACGGATCAATTGCGGGTGGCGGGTATAGCCTTTGGTCAAGCCCTGAAGGACCTTCTGGGCCAGCAGGGTCTCGCGCCATAAGGCCACAAGACCCTGCGGGTCCAAATATTGCGGGTGAAGAGACCAGATCCTCACTATTTGGCAGCGGGGGCAACAACAGCGGCAGCCGGCTTAGCCGGGGCTTCTGCGATCTCCAAAACCTTGACCTTGAAACTCAATTGTTTGCCGGCCAGCGGGTGGTTGAAATCCAATACGACCTTATCGCCCTTGATCTCAGCGATCACAGCGGGAAAACTTTCACCATCCGGGGCCTGGGCCTGGAGGACCATGCCGACCTTGGGTTCAGCTTCCTTAGGCATGGTGGACTTAGGGAATTCCTTGAAGGCCTTGGCATCCACTTCACCATAGGCGTCCTTGGGTTCGACGGTCACGACCTTCTCCTCACCGACATGGAGGCCCAATAAACCATTCTCAAGTCCGGGGATGATGGTCTTTTCGCCGACCACGAATTGCAAAGGCTCCTTACCGACGGACGTCTCAACGACCTCATTATTGACGGTCAGGGTGTACTCGAGCTTGACGAGCTTGCCTGCTCCGATAACCGGGTCCGCGGCCATTGCCAAACGCACAGCACCAAAGAATAGAACGACCGCCATCACCGATAAGATTTTCTTCATTACGTCCTCGCTTTGTAAAATGTTTGATTTGTAGGATATTACTCTTCCATCCCGGTGCTGTCAATGAAAGTAAAATCAAAACATTTACTCACTTGGTCAATATCAATTTTCCATATTTAGTGACCATCAGCCTGTACCACTCGCTGCCGTGCCGGATCATGACAAGATTTCCGCCTTCACCGAAAAGGTCTGCTGAATGGATGACAAGGCTGGCTTTCAGGATCTCCTGGATCTGCTTATCGGAGACTTCCCCCATAGCACACCACCTCCACCTTTGGTCAATTGATGTTAAATCTCACCTCTGTCTTTATAGCGATCCCAGGAACGCTAAAAGCTCTTTGCGTTCTTTCTTGGACAATTTTTTGAAACGTTCTTTGGACTTTTGCGCCTCGCCTCCATGCCAAAGGACAGCTTCTTCAAAACCCCGTGCGCGCCCATCGTGCATCAATAAATTGTGCTTATTCACGGTCTTGACCAGTCCTATGCCCCATAACGGCGGCGTGCGCCATTCATTGCCCGTGGCCAAGAAATCCTGCCTGCCGTCGGCCAAACCATCACCCATGTCGTGCAATAAAAGGTCGGTGTACGGCCGTATTTGCTGGTGTGCCAGCTGGGGCACTTCATCATTGTCCCCTGTCTGCATTTCTGGGACATGGCACGCAATGCAGCCTATCTTCTTGAACAGCTTCTCGCCCCTGACCACCTGCGGATCATACACATTACGCCTGGCCGGTACGCCCAGGGTCCTGGAATAGAACAGGAGTTTGGCGAAGAAATTCTCATCCAGCTCCGGGGACCCGCCATTGGGCGCGGCCTTGGCCGCGGTCTGGACATCGATCACATTCTCATCATGCAAGAGCGGATTGGTGATGCCGATGTCTCCCTCCAGCGCACCTGCATCCTGCTGGCTAAGGCTGGGCTGATTGGCCTTCCATCCAAAACGGCCGATAACCGTCCTCTGGCCCTGAATGTCCCAGACATAATTGGGACGGCCGGATATCCCATCGGGATCTTTTTCCTGGGTCTTGGCAAATCCCAAGATGGTCTTCTCTTCAATACTCTCCAAAAGCCCGAGTCCCATCACTGCCGGTGCCACACGGGGGGAAAAACGTATGTCATCCCCCATCGGACCAAAAGCCAAGTCCTTGAATTCATATTGCGGAACGCGCAGGGAGTATTGTTCGCCGTCGGGATACAGCCCTTTGACCTCGCTGTAATGGACAACCGCACGCCCTTCTGCATGAACCCCGGGTATGGCGCGGTCATTGAGCTGGTCGCCGTAGGCCGGATGCCATTTGACGCCTCCGTGAGGACCTTCGCCGGGAACGCTCAAGCGCACCAGCATGGAATCCATGCTGTCCCCGCTTTTTTCCGGCGGACGGCCGCGGCCATCAAAGGTGTGGCAGGCCGAACATGAGACCCGATTAAAGACCGGACCCAAACCGTCAAACTTCTTTGTGGAAGAAGGCGCCACTACCCAATTGGTATTGAACAACCGGTTGCCGAAGGTGAATAAACGCATCTTTTCAACCGGCATGTTCGCCATGGGCAGGGTAAAGGCCTGGTCTGTGACATCAAAGACCGTTCCTTCACCGCCGCTTAAAACCTTGGGGTCGCGCCTCAGGGCCGGCTTGGACACAGACTTCCCCGCAGCGCATCCCAGTAACAAAGAACAAAAAACAGGAAGCACAATAAAACCTATATATGTGGTCTTAGCTCTTGATCGCAATCGTTAACCCCATTTTTGTCCCCAGCTGTTTGAACAATTCCGCCTGGGCTTGCAATGATTTGACCAAGGATTCCAGCTGCTTCCGGCCTTCCGAACCGGCAGGACTGGCTAGGATCTGGTCGATCGGAGGCTTGATGCCCTCGACAATGGTCCTGGTGTCTGCCAACTGGACATCGATCTTCCGGGCCAGATCCATGTCCACGACGCGGGCAATGGCATCCAAGCCTGTGCCCTGGTAAGAACCATAACGGCCATAATAAATATTATCGATGCTGCGGGCATTCATGATGAAATCCACATGCGTATTGTCACTGAAGCAGGAATGCTCATCTTCCTGGTCGCCGCTGTCGAGCGCCGTGGCAATGCGTTCAGAGGCCAGCTCAAAACCGCTCAAGGTGGCCAGTGACGTCAATGCACGGGTCAACACCTCATTGCTATCCAATGAGACAAAGGTCTTGCGGTAATTATCCGCATCCGGAGCCCAGGCTTCAGCCACATGGGAGAGGTCCTTGACCAGCAATTCCGCGGTCTCCTCCAGGTATTTCTGGCGGCGTTCATTGACGGGATTGCCTGCCGTATAATCAGCAACAGGTCTGCTCCCCGGACCATCCGCAGAAAAATCCTGGCCCCACAACAAGAACTCAATGGCATGGTAACCGGTAGTAACGTCGGCCTCATCCTCTGCCTGGTTCTTTGCGGTCAGTGTATCGTCGCTGATGGCGATCTCCATGTTCTGGATGATGCCGGCCTTAGGATTGTCTTTGACATAATCAATGTATGCCTCATTCAAAGGCCAGGCATTGATGCGGCCTTCAGGGCCCTCGACACCTTGTGCATTCGTCCCATCGATGGGGCCTTCGGCAAAACGAAAAGCCTCGGTCTGACCGTACGGGATACGGGACGCCAGCCATGCATCCTTGGCCGCCTTCAAATTAGCTTCCGATGGACCATCGACCAGGGCTTCGATCTTTTCCTCCAATTGCGCAGCAGTATCGGCCGCATCCTTATAGCTCAGGAATGCAACCTGGGCATAGGTCTTGGCAAACTCCTTGGCCGAGGCTTCCGTGGCCGGAGCGGCATGGACAGCACCCGCACCCAACATCAAGAACGCGGTCAAGACAAACAAGGCATATTTGAACATATGGTCTCCCGTTTTAAATTAGAATGTGATCTCGGTCCGTAAGGTAAAAACACCAGCATTCTTGATGGCCGGATCGGCGCTAGGATTACGCACATACTGGATGTCCGGCTGGACAGCGATATTCTCATTGACCCTGATCTGATAGGTCCCCTCAATGGTCGTTTCACTCTTTTCGGAGGAATTAGCTTCACGGTACTGTCTGCCCATGGCAGAATCCGTGACGGCAACACCCAGGACATCCGCATCGCGGCCGGGGATAAGGCCGGTATAGTTGGCTCCTGCGGCGATGTGGCGCTTGACCTGGTTGCGGTCTTGCGGCGCACCCGAACCCATGAAGAAGATGCCCAACCCCTGATCGTCCTTCTCACGCCAGATCATTTGGTCGAGGATCACATATGCACCATAATCATCATCATGCGGCACGGCGTCGCCGTTATCATCCACTTCAAGCATATCGGAAAAATTACCGCTGTGATGCCAGGCTCCGACCTTGACGAAACCAGGCATGGTGCCGTCACCCAACGGGGCATTATAGCCATACTTGACCTCGGCAATGGATAACAGACCTTCATCCTTGCTGTTGACCTCGACATCCCTCAAGCTGCTTTCATTGATGTCCGGGTCGCCAGGATCGCCGTCATAGACGCCGGCCAAGATCTCCAGGTTCTCGACCGGGACGATCTTGACACGCACCGCAGGTGCGGCCAGGGGATAAACAGAAGAAGGCACATTGGCGGTCAAACTGGTGGGGACGCCAAAGGCGCCATTGATATAAAGCCCTGCATATTCACTGACCATGAAATCCGC
>JAYVSG010000116.1:0-10597 GCA_043775535.1 Candidatus Omnitrophota bacterium | reverse complement strand
CCCCCTTCCAATTTGTCTGACCTTCCACCCTTGTTAACTTCTTAACCTATGCTCTTATTCTACTTAGAAGAAATAAGGAAACAATTGTACCTGGGTATAACACCCATTACCAGCGACGATGTTTGACTTCTTGGTTTCTTAATTTAATCCAGGGAAGAGGTGATGCCTGCTTTTTGGGCAAGCTGGATAAGCTCGATGACGGTCTTAGCCTTCATCTTTTGCATTACCCGACTGCGGTGGACTTTGATGGTCTGAAGAGATGTTCGCCTTCTGGATGCGATCTGCTTATTCATCAATCCTTGAACTACAAAATGAAAGACTTCCAATTCGCTCGGCGACAAGGTATCAATACGTCCTTTGATGATGGCTGCATCGGCAAATTTTTTATTTTGGACATAACTTTTATCAAGAGCCTCTGAAACAGCTTCCAGAAACTTCTCTGGCGTGAACGGCTTTAACAAAAAATCAACCGCACCCGCCTTCATCGCCTTGACGCTCTTAGGAACATCCCCGTTACCCGTTAAGAAAACGATAGGTATTTCAAGTTTCTTCGCTGCCATTTTCTCTTGAAGAGTAAGGCCGTTGATGCCTGGAAGTTTAATATCAAGCACCAGGCATGACTTAACCCGAGGATGGTTGAATGCCAGAAAATCTTCAGCCTGCGCAAATGTCTCAACAGCAAGATCATCCGATCTTAATAGCAACACTAAAGACCTGCATATCGAAGGATCATCATCAACAATATAGACGAGCGACTTACTCACCGGAGACCTTTGTCTTGAACGGAAGGGTGAAATAAAAATTCGCACCGCGGTCAGGATTATTCTTGGATTCTAAACGTCCGCCATGCGCCTCAATGATAGAACGGCTAATGGATAAGCCCATGCCTAATCCATAGGTCTTGGTCGTAAAGAAATTAGTGAACAGCTTGCTCACATTTTGTTCAGGAATGCCGCATCCGGAATCTTTCACTTCGATCAGGACAGTATGGACATCTTTCCTGGAAGAACAAACCGATAATTCACGGGCCTCTTTAATACCTTCCATAGCTTCCAGACTATTGCTGATAAGGTTCAGGATAACCTGCTGAAGTTGGATGCGGTCGCCATAGATCGGAGGCAAATTTTTAGTCAGGTCAGTTCGTATGATCTTGTTCCTGATCGTCACATCGGTCGTGATCAATAAAATAGTTTCTTTAATGAGGAGATTTAGATCGATGAGCGCAGAGACCGATTTACTCTTCTTCAGTAAAGACCGTAGACGGCTGATGACTTCTGCCGCGCGCTTGCTATCATTAGAAATATATTGCAGGATCTCCTTAACTTGAGGGTCTCTGTCTTTGAGCATGCGCTCTGCCGCCTGAGTGTATGCCAGAATGGCTGTTAACGGCTGGCTGATCTCATGCGCCAAAGAGGAAACAAATTCCGCAAGCTTCCCAACGCGTGTCACATGCAAAAGCTCTTCACGCTGTCTTAATATCTCTTCGTTGGCTAACTTTTGTTTGGTCCTGCCGCGTTTTAGCTGGTCCGCCCTGACTTTTAGTTCATCCGTCTGCTGTTGCACTTCATGTTCAAGCGACTTAATGGACTTTCTGATAACCCTCGTCTTTTTCTCTTTAGCCGATTGTGAAACTTTAGGAAGAGTCATGGGACTATCGTACTCCTGTTATTCTTCTCTGCATTCGCGTAAATAAGATCAACTAGTGTCTGACAATCAAAAGGTTTCTGCAAGAATCCGATGGCTCCCGCCTTCAATGCCTGGTCAGCAACATTGTCTTTGGATGCTGACATAAAGATCACTGGGCGTTTTGATCCAGAGGCAACAACCCTCTTTTGAGTTTCCCATCCGTCCATCTGAGGCATATGGATATCAAGGACTAAACAGCCCGGAGCATTTATGGGCACAGTTTCAAGAAAGACCTTGGCGGAATTAAAAGTGACGACTTCAAAATCGAATGTCATCAGAAGACTTTTAAGCGCACGGCAAACAGACTCATCGTCATCAACAATATAGATTTGTTTTTTATTTAAAGACACAATGATCGCTTTCCTTTTCGCTTAAGTGTACTTCAAATCAGAAAACTGTCCATTATACCCAGGTATAAGTGACCTTACCCCTAAAAGCTAAAGCAGGGTGAACGAACGGCGATGGATGCGTGAGGGGCCCTGGGCCCTGATGGCTTCACGGTGGGTTGCGGTGGGATAACCTTTATGCTGTTTGAAACCGTAGCCGGGAAAGAGCTCATCGTACTTGTCCATCATGCGATCGCGGTACACCTTAGCCACGACCGAGGCACAGGCAATGGACAAAGACTTGGCATCCCCTCCCACAATGGTCCGGTTCTTATATGGCAATTGGGACCGGAAGCTGTTGCCATCGATCAAGAGGACGGTTTCCTTGGTAAAATTAGCACCAAGCTTGATGTCCCCGGGCAGACGGCGCACCAGCTGCAGGACGGCCGCCTCCATGGCCAGATGGCTGGCATTGAGGATATTGACCTGGTCTATGGTCTCTTCACTGATCATGCCAATGCCCACATGGGCCTGCTCAAATATGGCATGGAAGGCACGCTCACGCGCCTTGGGGGTCATTTTTTTGGAATCCTTGATGGGATGGTCAAACTCGTACGAATTGAGGCATACTGCAGCGGCAACGACAGGCCCGGCCAGGGGACCACGGCCGACCTCATCTACGCCTAAAATGAAACGGAAGCCGTTTTGAGTGGCTTCCTTTTCATAAGTTAACATAGATATAGGGTACTGTTATTTCGCGCTTTGGTCAACCTTGACGCGGGATTTCTTGCCCAAGCGGTCACGCAGGTAGTACAACTTGGCGCGCTTGATCAAACCCTTGCTGACGATCTCGATCTTGTCGATGACGGGTGAGTTGATGGGGAATGTTCTCTCAACACCTTCACCAAAGGAGATCTTGCGGACCGTGAACGCTGCGGCCAAACCAACGCCGCTGGTCTTGATGACCGTACCTTCAAAGGGGTGGATGCGGACCTTGTCGGCCTCTTTCACCTTGATCTTCATCTTGACGGTGTCCCCGACTTCAACAGCCGGTAGGTCCTTACGGATCTGGGATTCACCAAGTTTCGCGATTCTTTCAATATTGCTGGCAACCATTTCAAACCTCCGCTTTATGTCAATAAATCTGGTCTAACTTTTTTTGTTCTTATTAAAGCCTGCTCTTTGTGCCACTTTTCGATCGCTTTATGGTCGCCAGATAATAACACATCCGGCACCTTTAGGCCACGGAAATTTGCCGGCCGGGTGTACTGCGGACCCTCGAGCAAATTGCCCTCAAATGACTCATTTTGAAGCGATGCTTCCTTGCCGACCACGCCGGGAACAAGCCTAGCGACCGCGTCCGTAATGACCATGGCCGGGATCTCTCCCCCGGTCAAAACATAGTCCCCAATCGAGATCTCCTCATCGACAAGCTCAGTCCTTACCCGCTCGTCGATCCCTTCGTAGTGGCCGCATATGATAATTAAATTTGTATGCTTAGTCAAGCGTTTTGCGTGCGCCTGTGTGAAGGGCGTCCCGGCCGGGGAAGTATAGATAATATGGGCTTTGCGGCGGCCCTTGACCTTCTTGATGGCCTCAAAAAGGGGTTCAGGGCTTAAGACCATGCCCGGCCCCCCGCCAAAAGGACGGTCGTCCACACTGCGGCGCTTCTTGTCCTTGGAATAGTCCCTCAGGTCATGGATGTGGATGGCCACCTTCTTCTTTTCCTGGGCGCGTTTGACAATGGAATCATTGAGCACGCCGGGGAACATGGCCGGAAATATGGTGATGATATCGAAACGAAGCATGGGAGAGTATACCACTATCAGGAAAAGATAGGCAAGGAAGAAACAGGGACGATGTTGATGATGACGGGGACAAAACCTTCGATGTTCTGCAGCTGTTCCATATTTTGCTGGGACAAGGGCAAGGGCACGCCGTTGCCATCGCGCTTGATCTGCAAGTTCAAATTAGCGGAGTCGAGGTCGATACCACCTCGCGTTTCCTTCACAGGCGAGTGATCCAATCTTTCCTCACGCTCCCGTAAGAATTCAGGGGGGCCTTCCTTCAAAGATGATATCAATGACACCTTAGGAGAAAAATATCCCTTGCCGCTGATAATTGTGCGAGCTTCGTTCAACAAATGCAATTTATCAGATAAGGCAAAACCTCGCAGCCTGCTGGCGCCCCCAACCACAGCTCTTATACGATCCTCAAGAGCAGTCACGATCTCAGGAACGCTCTGGAACGCATTAAGGTCTATGCCCAGCTCACCCTTCAACCCATATTCATCGATCACACTCTTTGCAACATCCAAGGCAAGCATAGCACCGTCAGGTGAATAGAATATGATGCGGGAAACAGTCCGAAGCGCCGTACCTTGAGTGTCATGGTCTACAGCCGTAAAGAGCTTGTCCAGCGCCACACCGGTCACATCTTCGACCACACCGGTATTGATGTTAAGCGCCTCTGTATATCCCAAATCACTCAGGGATTGCCAGTTGCGGGACAACGGGACAAATTCTGTTCCCGGAGCCAGATTCTCACCAATATGTTCAGCAAAAGCTTTTCTAAAAGAGACTCTCGGCGCCATCCTTGTCACATAGGAGGCCACATTTTCCAACCCCTGCCGATCGGTCACTTCATTGTCATAACCTGAGACAGCGTGGATATCACGAACATCCATCCCGCCAAGCTTTACCTGAGGAGAATAGACCATCAGGTCATACCCGGAGGTGCTGGGATTTTCTTCTCCGATACCGCGGTCAAAAACAATATAGATCTGCTCCAACGTTGCATCGGCAGGCATCTCTCTGACCTTGCCCGTCTCCGCATCGATCACATGGCTTGCCCCATATTCTGCCAAATTATCGATCCCACCCATCTGAGCAACCTGGCTAAGAGAAATAAAATCAGCCCCCCCCGCCTTAAGGTCTTTGCGCATCTGAAGCACTCTATCCATGAACACAGGAATGGACGAATACCGTGCCGTGATGAAATTGGTTTTAAGATTTTCCAGGCGCTCCTGCTGGGGCAGATTAGAATAGCCCGCAGCCCTTGTAACTTCCCAGCCAATTGTTGCCGTCATGGCTTGATCAGGAACATACACATAGGTACCGTTCGAAGATTTCTTCCCAATACCACCATCGCTCAGGATGACCTTATCCCCATCGACCTTAAGTCTCAAATGTTCACCAGAAACGCTCGCTCCTAAGGCCAACTTGCTCAAAGCCGGGTTCTTTCTGCCGATCGACAGCTCTTCCCCATTCTTAAGCTCCACCGAAAAGCCCTTGGGTCCCTCAAGCTTGTAGACACTTGCCCCATCCTTAACCACCTTCAAAACAGTAGCGTCAGGCAAAAGCAAGGAAATCGGTCCTGTGTACGGATGAATTTGCTCCTTCTGGCTGCTCAATCTTTCAAATCTGTATTTTATGGCACTAGCCTGCCAAGCCTCTTGCTGGCCTTTGACCCAAGAAAATAAAAACCGTCCGCCTTCAAGCCTGCTTTCAATCTTACCCTGTGCGACCAAAAGCCCAAGCTCAGCAATTCCAAGATGAGCGATCGTTCCGGTAGTAAGGAATGGATAGACACTGACACTGGCAGGAAGAACCCCTGAGAATACGACGTCCGTCCCTTCTACGGAGGTATACCGCCTGATCTCGGAGGAGGACGACATGGCAGGATCCTTGACGAGAACACCTTTAATGATGGAATATTTTAAATAGGGAGGCTGTATCCTTCTAGAATAAGGGTTCCTGGTCACCATATTCCCATCAAATAAACTGACCTTACTGTCGCTGCCTACGGTCAATATAAGATCATTAGAACTTACATTCTGATGAGGATTGCCTGCGGTCACAAGCCTGTGGTCCACAAGATCTTTTAACCCGGGATTGTTATATTGCAAGGTGGCAAACCAGGTATCCGCGTGCTTGCTGGCATCCCGGAATAAATGCACTGCATAACCCTCGCCCGCCTTTGAGATGGCTTCGGCAACCACAGCTTTCACATTCCGTCCATCGATCTTGACGAGCTCCATCCCCCCTGTCTTTGAAATGAACAATAACGCGGCCTGGCCGGACAGGATGGAAACCTCGCCTGATTCCTTAGGCTTAAGGACAGCAACCGGACGATCTGACGTAGCTTCCTTGAGCGAAACATCTGTAGAAAGCGCAAGATATCCTGAAGTCAAAGCTAACGCCGCGGCTCCGACCGCGACTGCCTGACGGGCCGTCATTGCCCCATCGGCCTGGTCAAGATAAACTGTGGCTGATTCAATATCACCACTGGCAACGGCCTGCTCCTCCGGAGTGATCATGGCGCGGCTCACTGTATCTTTTGTTACTACGCGCACTTCTTGGTTGCTCCGCTCGAACCCGCCGGCAAAATACTTCCTAGGAAGTGTCTGATGGGTATATTTGTCCTCATCTTCCTTAATGTAGTTGTAGACGCCCTTCTTGAAAGCCTGGACATATTTCTCGTAGATCTCTTGGTTGGACTTAGGGTCCTGATCGACGCCGGCAACCTTAGCCTTGTTCGCATAAACTTTTCCAAGCAGGGATTCCTTCAAAGCTTTTTTGTACCAGGTGGCTAGGATCATGCTGCTGTAGATCTGGCGGAGCATGGCGAAATTTTTGCCCGTATTGACTTCCTTCTCGATCTCAGGAAGGATGATCTCCTTGACGACCTTGGAGGTGACCGTGCTGACTTGGCCAACCTTTTCCTTTGCCATGCGGTCAGTACCAAAAGAACTGCTCAAGGAATTATGCTGCAAGGAGACATAGTCTTCCTCGAGCATGACCTTCAAATGGCTTTTCAGGACATAGGCGGTATTGCCGCTTTCATAGACCACAGCTTCATCCGGAACGATCCACACCTTATTAAAGGTATTGACCGGGATGTCGGTGGTGCCATATTCCTTGAACGCACGCTCATAGACCTTGTCCCAGAAGTCCTTGCCCATGCCACTTTCGGGGTACATCAAGGAAGAGGTGATCTGCTTTAAAAGGTAGTCCTGCGATAAAAGGTCGCGGCCCATTTCGGTCTTGCCGAAACTGTCCTGGATGATGCGGTTCTTTTCATAGGGAGAAAGGTTGACCCACTGGTCTTGATCAGGAATAGTCAGGGACGCCAGGAAATATTTGACGAGCTTACTGTATTCTTCCCTCTTCTGGGCATCATCCAAATTGCCGTCGCCTTTGTGGATCAGGAAGTCGAATTGCAGGGCATTATCAGGATGGATGCTCAGGCCCTTCAAATGGGCCGGGATGAATTGAGGGCTCAAAGACACCATCACACCAGGTGTGGGCATCACTGGCATGACCATTTCACCGGCTTGGGCCGGCAAAGGCCCCAGTAAATTGGCAAAAAAGCTGACCAAGACAACTATATGAAGGAATGGGGTACGATTCATATCTTAGGGGAAGTATGCCCTATAAACATCCTGAGTGCAAGGGCTTGAGACAGATTCAGGGAAAGCGCTTTCTAAGGATTTAAGCCAATTCGGAGCCGTAGGCGGTCAGGAATTCCTTCTCAAAGGCGGCGTAACGATCTTGGTCAATGGCCTGGCGGATGCGCTGCATGAGGCGGATGTAAAAATGCACATTGTGGTAGCTCATCAGGCGAACCCCGGTGATCTCATTGAGATTCAAGAGATGGCGGATGTAGGCACGGGTATAATTCTTGCAGACATGGCAATCGCAGGTATCGTCGACCGGGCTAAAATCCTTGGTGAAGGCTCCGTTCCTGATGGTGAGGCGGCCCTTGGACGTAAACGCAACTCCATGGCGGCCATATCGGGTCGGGACACAGGTGTCGAACATGTCGATGCCCATACCCACGGCCTTGACGATCTGGTCCGGAAGGCCGATGCCCATAAAATAACGCGGCTTGTCATGCGGCAGGTATGGGATGGCCCAACCCAAGGCCTCGAACATTTGCGTGACGCTCTCCCCCACACTCACCCCGCCGATGGCATAGGCGTCCATGTCGAGGGCAACCAATTCTTCAGCGCTTTGACGGCGCAGATCAGGATAGCTTGAACCTTGCACGATCGCGAACAAACGCTGGCCGTTGGCATGCATGCCGGTCTTATGGAAATGCTCGCGGCAACGCTTGGCCCAGGCGGTGGTGCGTTTCAGACCGCGGAGGGCTTTTTTGTGGTCGCAAGGATGCGGAGAACATTCATCCAAAGGCATGACCATGTCGGAACCAAGCGTGCGCTGGATGTCCATGACCAGTTCAGGTGTGAAAAAATGCTTGCTGCCGTCCAGATGGGAACTGAATTTAACCCCTTCGTCCGTGGTCTTGGAGAATTTCTTGTCCAGACTAAAGGCCTGGTAGCCGCCGCTGTCAGTCAGGATGGGCTTGTTCCAGTTCATGAACTTATGCAGACCGCCGGCCTGAGCGATGACATCCATGCCCGGACGCAGGTACAAATGATAGGTATTCGACAGCATGATCTGGGCGCCGATATCATTGACATCGACGCTGGACATGGTCTTGACCGTGGCCGTTGTTGCCACCGGCATGAAGAACGGCGATTGCACCACGCCATGCGGGGTCGTAATGGTCCCCCGGCGGGCATCGGATGTAGCGTCTTTTTTATGTAACTGGAAGAAATTCATAGCACTCTTGCATGTGAGCGGGTCCTGCCCCTTATAGAATGAGCATTGCATCCCCGTAACTATAAAATCTATACTTCTCCTTGATCGCTTCTTGATACGCCCGCTTGATCAGCCCATAACCACCAAAGGCGGACACCAACATTAATAGCGTGCTGTAGGGCAGATGAAAATTGGTGACCAGCATATCGACCATCTTGAAATCATGGCCTGGATAAATGAAGATGTCCGTCTCCCCTTCCAGCATCCCGGTCAAGGCTGCCGATTCCAATACCCGGCAGGATGTTGTCCCCACCGCCAAGACAGGAAAGTCCTGCCTGTCACGACTTTTTAATTCGTCGAACACCGCGGGGGAAAGCGTGTAGCCTTCGGTGTGCATGGGATGTTGGCGAATATCTTCGGTTTCAACGGGTTTAAATGTCCCATAATTGATGTGCAATGTCAACTCTTTAAAGCTATGGCCCCGAGCCTTCAGGGCCGCCATCAAGGGCTTGGTGAAATGCAATCCTGCCGTCGGGGAAGCGACAGAACCCATCTTCTTGGCATAGACCGTCTGGTACTCGGTGCGGTCCAGGGCCTCATCGTCCCTCTTGATATAGGGAGGGAGCGGGATATGCCCCACATCCTCAAGGACACTCAGGATATTCTTCTTATTAAAGGACACGATGCGCGCTTCACGGTCGACCAGCACGGCGTGGATGCCGGGGGCGAATTCGATGGGTTCGCCCTCCTTCACCTTCTTGAGCGGCCGGATGAGCGCTTCAAAAGAATACCCATCCTCCAGGGCTTTGAGCAGGAAGACTTCGACCTCTCCACCGGTACTTTTACGGCCGAGCAGGCGCGCAGGAATGACCTTGCTGTTATTGATGACGATATTGGTTTTGGGGGGAAGGAAATTGCCGATATTGGCAAAGGTATTATGCCGGATGCTGCCGTCCTTACGGTCAATGACCATAAGCCTGGCATCATCGCGTCGGGCCGTCGGATACTGGGCGATCAACCCTTCCGGGAGCTCGTAGCCATACGCTTCGAGCGCAAACACATCAGCGGAGCTCATGGTAATCCGCGATGTCCGCACCGGGATAATAATAATTCAGGATCTGGCGGTAATTGAACTGCTGCATGGCCATGCCGCGCGCGCCCCACTGGCAAAGCCCGACGCCATGACCCCAACCCTTACCGATCAGGTCCACGAAATAGCCCTTCATTTCAATCTCATAATTATTGCTCTTAAGCTCATTGGGCCCGATGGCCTCGCGGAAATCCTTGCCCGATATCTTAAGCACCTTATCATTACGATCGGTGATGACAAGCTCCAAGATGCGGCCGCTGCGGTCCCGGTTGGCCACAGCAATGTCCTTGATCAGGCTGATCTTGTACCCGCGCTTATTGAGCGCTTCCTGGATGTTCTTGAGACGAAAATTTTTGACCCAACGTTTATGCGGCGAATCCGCGCAGAACATGCAGGGAACTCCCTTTAAAGGCGCCAGATCTATGTTCCACAATTCCTTGGCATCCTCGGTCATGCCACCGCAGGAGGCATGGAAATACGCAGGCAGGATCTTGCCCTTGAAGACCAATACTTCACCGACGGTGCGGTCTACCGCCAGCCCCGTACGGTAACGCTCTGAATTCCGGCCTCCATAAACCTGGGAATAAATGTCATTGGTCACATCATAATCCTTAGTGGCACCCGCAGCGGAATAGAGGGCATAGGTGCGGGCGGCAACGGCCTGGGTCTTGAGGGCTTCCATGGGCCAATGGTGCGACACCTCATGGTACAGCACACCCTTGATGTAATCTTCAATATTGATATTGTTAACGACCGTGATGCGGTTGTCCTTTGTGCGGATAATGAACACGTCCCCGCGGAAACGGTGGTTATTGATGATCACTGCCGCGTCGCGGCTGGATTGGACCAGGATGCGTTGCGATGGATAGACCTTCATGGCGGCGAATATG
>JAYVSG010000115.1:0-2899 GCA_043775535.1 Candidatus Omnitrophota bacterium | reverse complement strand
CTTTTCGCGGGAAGCCATGGTCAGGGCGCCCAAAGATTCAGGCTCATCGCACTCGCCGTCACCCATATAGACCCAAACCTTGTAATCATCCTTGGCTTTGAGTCCGCGATCTTCCAAATAGCGGTTAAAACGGGCCTGGTAGATACCCATAATAGGGGCCAAACCCATTGAAACTGTAGGGAATTGCCAGAAGCTGGGCATAAGCCAGGGGTGAGGATAGGAGGATAAACCGCCGCCCTGAGCCAGTTCCCTGCGAAAATTGGTCAAATGGAGTTCGGTCAAGCGTCCTTCCACAAAGGCGCGGGAATAGATACCGGGGGAGGCATGGCCCTGGAAGTACACCAGGTCTCCGCTTCCCGTATCGGTGCGCGCACGGAAGAAGTGGTTGAAACCTACCTCATAAAGGGTAGCAGATGAGGCAAAAGTGGAGATGTGGCCACCAACGCCATCAGCGAGCTTGTTTGCGCGGACCACCATGGCCATGGCGTTCCAGCGGATAATTGACTTAATTCTACGCTCCAGATCGCGATTTCCAGGGTAGGTCGGCTGTTTATCGCGGTGGATGGTGTTCACATAGGGGGTATTATAGGTAAAAGGGAGGGTAACGCCGGATTCTTGGGCCCTGATCTGCAGCTGCTGCAACAGGAACTGTACCTTTTCAGGAGATCCGCTGGACAAGACATAATCCAGGGAGGAGAGCCATTCCTTAAGCTCAATATCATCAATGACCGCAGGCTTCTTTACATTGGACTCATCAGACATACAACACTCCCGTTCGTTTGCCCCATTATAACACAATAAAAATGCCCGAGGAGAGATTTGAACTCTCAAGTCTTTCGACATACGCTTCTGAGACGTACGCGTATACCAATTCCGCCACCCGGGCTTAAAAACTGCCTCAAATATCCCCAGAGTATAGCGATAAACCTACCAACTGTCAACCCAATACCTGCGCCGTAGAGCCGGTTGGCCAAACCATTATATATAGTCTATACTTTACCCATGTATTTTAGCTTAAAACGACTGGTTGCGGCAGGGGTGACCCTTGTCTTTTTGGGTAATTTTTGGGTCCTGCCGGATGCCCATGCCCAATTGATCCTTCCGCCTGCCGGGCAGATGGTGGCTTTGAGCTCCGCCGCGCATCCGCCAGTTCTAAGAGGGATCAAGGTTTTTGCCGACAAGCCGCTGTCCTTTGATTTTGTCCTGGATCAAGGTGATGCCAAGGCCGGGCGGGAAGAGCTCAACCGTCTTATCCGTTATTTCATGAGCGGCCTTACCGTACCCGAAGGCGATCTGTGGGTTAATCTTTCCCCTTATGAAAAAGACCGTATCGTGCCGAATGAATTTGGCCAGACCGACATGGGACGGGATCTTTTGGCCCAGGACTACATTTTAAAGCAGATTACCTCATCCATCATTTATCCGGACAGTGCGGTCGGCAAAGAATTTTGGGCTAAGGTCTACGCCCAAGCCCAAAAGCAGTTCGGCACAACCCAGGTCCCGGTCAACACCTTTAACAAGGTGTGGATCGTTCCTGCCAAAGCTGAAGTCTTTGAAGGACCAGTGGTCAATGGCCAGGCTACGGCCTATGTGACACAAGCAACACTCAAAGTCATGCTGGAGCAAGACTATCTGTCCATGAGTAAGAATGGGATAGCGGGTGGCCCGGAGGCGGAGACCTTCTCCGCCCGCAACGATAGTGAGGACGGACGAGGTGCCGCAGGGACAGGACCCGCTTCACTGGCTTCTCAAGTTATCCGTGAAGTCGTCATCCCGGTCCTTGAGAAAGAAGTCAACGAAGGTGCCAACTTCGCCCAGCTGCGCCAGATCTACAGTTCATTGATACTCGCCACCTGGTATAAGAAAAAGATCAAGGATAGTATTCTTTCGAAGCAATACGTCGATCAAAAGAAAGTCGATGGCATCGTCATTTCTGGCCCTTCCGTTGTCATTCCCGCGCAAGCGGGAATCCAAGACAAGGAGCTGATCTACCAGCAATACCTAAAGGCCTTCAAAAAAGGCGCCTACAATTTCATCCGTGAGGAATCCGACCCCGCCACCGGGAAGACCATCCCGCGCAAATACTTCTCCGGCGGGGCGAAATTAATAGTTGATTATGCCCTGACAAGTGAACAACCTAAACACCTCGACAAGGCCGAAGTGGTGCATGTGGATTTACAACAGCCTCTCGACCGGGCCATGAACACGCAAGATGCGCGAACGCAGTTGATAGGAAAGGCAAGAAAGATAGGTGATTCAATTAAAGACTTATTAAAACAAATAAAAAGCAAAGCTGCTTTAGCGAAAGATCCACGGGTGGATATATCCGTTGAAGGAATGGAACATGATTTAAGGATGATCGATGTTATGTTAGGTCTTGATTTTGAAGATGGTGACTCACGATTAACAGAAAAAGAGTATTTGCGTATTAGAAGGAATATTGATCTTCTGGCTGATGTTGTTGGTCGTTTTGGTGCGAATACTGAGCAAAAGTTTAAGAATGTCAAAGATTATGCGCGTAGGTTTGTTAATAAGATTCCAACTCTTGAATTCGGGTATTTAATCTTCCAAAGAAAAACAATAGATTGGATGAGGTTTATTAATACGGATGTCTTTGATTTGGAGATAGCACAGCATATAAACAGGGTAAGCGAGCAGATTAGGCCAGAAATCCCTGGCATGTTGGCTTTGTTGGATCAGGTCGCCATCCGAGATGGTTTAGACCCGGCAAAATTTAGAGCTGAAGATAAAGAACAACAGCGTCCTGTTTCTGAGGGGGATTCGGGATCACTTACCGATCTTGCCATGCTCAGCTTGGAAGACGTTCTTGGTGATCCCATGATTGATCAGAAGGCAGTGGAGTTGTTGGGAGGCGTCAATCCAGATGTGATAAGTTTTG
>JAYVSG010000114.1:0-7839 GCA_043775535.1 Candidatus Omnitrophota bacterium | reverse complement strand
TTAGAAAACATAAAACAAAGCACTCATAAACGGGGTTGGATTGAAGTAGTTTGCGGTTCTATGTTTTCTGGAAAAACAGAGGAATTAATTCGTAGGTTGAGACGTGCGCAGTTTGCTAAACAAAAAGTAGAGATTTTTAAACCACAAATAGATACGCGTTACGATGAAGTAAAAGTAGTATCTCACCAAGGTAACGAAATACATAGCACACCTGTTCCATCAAGTTCTAATATTTTATTGTTAGCTAATGATGTAGATGTAGTAGGAATTGATGAGGCTCAATTTTTTGATATGGAATTAATAAACGTCTGCAATCAATTAGCTGATAGCGGAGTACGTGTAATTGTAGCAGGTTTAGATATGGACTTTAAAGGAAAACCATTTGGCCCAATGCCTGCATTGTTAGCTGTGGCCGAATACGTAACTAAAGTGCATGCTATTTGTATGCGTTGTGGTAGTTTGGCTCATATTTCTCATCGTACCACTGCCGAAACTAGTTTAGTATTGTTGGGAGAAACGGATAGCTATGAGCCTTTATGCAGAGATTGCTATAATGAGGCTAATACAGAGAAATAACTAATTCATATTCCAACTATCTTTCTTAATCTCATAAACAAAATTCAATTTAGTTTCTTCTCCGTAATATTTCACTTCCAGTTCATCAATTTTTTTAGCGCCTAATCTTTCAATGGCTCTTTGAGAACGCGCGTTTTTTGCTCCAACATGAAATATTACAGAATCAACAAATTGAAAAGCATAATCTATCATTAATTTTTTTAATGCAGGATTATAAATACCACCCCATGGCTTCAAATTTCGTAACCATAGTACCAACAGCCACTTATGATGTCAATGCTTTTGTGCTAGATAACGACCTTAAAACGGTCCGGACCGACCAGCGCCTTGATCTCTTCCATCAATACTTCAGACGGTGTTACATAAAGGTCTTTGCCCACAAGCACTTGCACACTTTTATAATTTTTGGTGTCGATCTGCAGATACACAGGCACTGTACCGGGGAAACGTGCCAACTTTTCTTTCAATTTATCGAAACCGGCCTTACCCACGGTGGACAGGTCGACGTGGATATTCTTGATCAGGTCATACACCTCATCAATGCCCGCCATTTCCTCGGCAGACATTTTGGGTGCACCATCGCGGAAGGCGATCTTGCCTTTGACGATCACCACCGCCCCCTCTTTCAAATACGCCGCCATCTTAGGGTAGCTCGATGGGAATATGACTATTTCCATTTCACCGCCCATGTCTTCCAACCCCAGGATCGCCATGCGCTCATTGGTCTTCTTGGTCATGGTCAGTTTGACCATGTTGATCAGGCCGATCATGCGCACGCTTTGCCCGTCACGGGCATGCTTCATGGATTCCGTGTTGAAATCTGTGAATTCGGCGATCTCCGCCTTATAACGTTCCAGCGGATGCCCGCTCAAATAAAATCCCAGCAAGGTCTTTTCATTGGCCAATAACTGGGCCAGCGACCACTCCGGTATCTCCGGCAATTTCTCCTCTTCCTTGCCAAAACCTCCGCCGGTCGTTTCCATGCCGAAGAAAGAAAATTGGCCGACGAGGACTTCCTGCTGGGTCTTGGTCCCAGCCTCCAAGGCCCTCTCCAGCACGGCCATCAACTGCGCCCGCTTGAAACCCAAGGTATCAAAAGACCCTGACTTGATGAGGGTTTCCACGACCTTGCGGTTATTCAAACGCAGGTCAGCCCTGCGGCAGAAATCAAAGACGTTCTTGAATGGACCACCCTTCTGCCGCTCTTTCACGATCGATTCAATGGCATGCCCGCCGATATTCTTGACGGCCAAAAGCCCATAACGGATGTTATTATTATCCACGACGGAAAATTGCGCAAAGCTGGTATTGACGTCCGGCGGCAGGACAGTGATACCCATAACCTTGGACTCTTTCACATATTCAACCACCTTGTCCGTATTATCACGTTCCGAGGTAAGCAAGGCACTCATGAATTCAACCGGATAATTGGCCTTTAAATAGGCGGTGCGGTAGGTGATGAGCGCATAGGCGGCCGAGTGGCTACGGTTAAAACCATAGCCGGCAAAATAATCGATGAGATCGAACAAACGGTTGGCTTCGGTGTCGCCGATCTGGCTGTGGTGCAAACATCCCTCGACGAAGAAGGAACGCATCTTGGCCATTTCCGCAGGGATCTTCTTACCCATAGCCTTGCGCAGGTCATCGGCCTGGGTCATGTTGAACCCGGCCAGGATGGATGAGATCTGCATGACCTGTTCCTGGTACAGGATGATGCCGTAGGTGGGTTTGAGCACCTCTTCGAGCTTGGGATGCGGATAGGTGATCTTGTTCTCGCCGCGCTTGCGCTTGATGAAATCATCAAGCATCCCAGAACCCATGGGACCCGGACGGTACAGGGCCAGGATGGCGATCAAGTCCTCGAATTCAGAGGGCTTCATTTTTTTAAGCAGGTCGCGCATGCCGCCGCTTTCCAGCTGGAACACGCCGAGCGCATTCGCCTGCCCCAGCATGGCGTAAGCTTTGGGATCGTCGAGTGGCAAGGTCTCAATGTCCACATCCACACCCTTGTGTTTCTTGATGAGCTTGAGCGCATCAACGATGACGGTGAGCGTGCGCAGCCCCAAAAAGTCCATCTTGAGCAGGCCGATCTTGGAAATGCCGTCCATGTCAAAGGCAGTGACCACCTGCCCGTCAGTTCCCTTGAACAGGGGCACGTATTCGGTCAATGGCCGGTCGGAAATGACAACACCCGCCGCGTGCACCGAGGCGTGCCGGTTGAGCCCTTCTAGGACCTGTGCGGTCTCGAGCAATTGTTTGGCCCCGCGGTCGACCACCACCAATTCCTTCAGCTGGGCCTCGATGTTCATGGCCTCATCGATGGTGATGCCGATCTCATTAGGGATGAGCTTGGCGATGCGATCGACATCCGGGTAGGCCATCCCCAAGGCCCTGCCCACATCGCGCACCGCGGCCTTGGCCTGCATGGAACCAAAGGTGATGATCTGCGCCACATTACTAGCGCCATATTTATTACTGACGTATTCAATGACCTCATTGCGCCGTTCGTAACAAAAATCGATATCGATATCAGGCATGCTGCGACGGCCCGGATTAAGGAAACGCTCAAAAAGCAGGCCGTATTTGATAGGATCCAGGTCTGTGATGCCAAGGAGGTAACTGACCAAACTGCCGGCCGCAGAACCACGGCCAGGACCGACGGGGACGCCGATGGACTTGGCATAACTGATGAAGTCCCAGACGATCAGGAAATAGCTGACAAAGCCCATGTCCTCGATGGTCTTAAGCTCATGCTTCAGCCTCGCCTCCAGCTCAGGGGTGACATTTCCCGCGTAGCGGCGCTGGAACCCGTCTTCGCGGCACAGCTTGACCAGGTACTCACTGTTGGTCATCCCTTCCGGCGGCGTGTACACGGGTAAATGGTATTGATCGAAATCCAACTTCACGTTGCATTGCTCGGCAATGAGCAGCGTATTACTGATGGCGTCCGGCGCCCATTGGAAATTCGCCTTCATTTCCTCCGACCCCTTGAAATAGAACTGGTCAGAGCCGAATTTCATGCGATTGGTATCATTAACGGTGGTCTGGGTCTGGATGCACAAGAGCGTGTCGTGGGCGACATGCTGTTCATGTTCGATATAATGCACATCATTGGTGGCCACCACCGGCAAATTGAGTTCCTTGGCGATCTTCAACAACTGGCCATTGATCTTCTTTTGTTCAGGAAGGCCGTGGTCCATCAATTCAATGTAATAATAGCCCGGAGCAAAGATCTGCCGGTATTCATCCGCAGTCTTAAGCGCCGCCTCGAAATTGCCGCGCAATAAGTGGGCACAGACCTCTCCCTTAAGACAGCCGGACGTGCCGATCAGGCCTTTGGAAAGCCGTGAGAGGATCTCCTTGTCGATGCGCGGTTTGTAATAGAATCCTTCCAGGTACGCGGCAGAAACCAATTTCATCAGATGGCCGTAACCGGTGTTGTCCGCAGCCAGGAGGGTCAAATGGCAGATGGACTTCTGGTCGGTATTCTTCTCAAAGCGGCTGCCGGCCGTGATGTAGGTCTCGCAGCCGATGATGGGCTTGATATTGCTCTTCTTGCATGCACTGTAAAAATCCACTGCACCGAACATATTGCCGTGGTCGGTCATGGCAAGCGCAGGCATGCCGAGAGTAGCCGCTTTTTTCACCAATTCATTGATGCGGCAGGCGCCGTCTAACAGCGAGTATTGGGTATGGACGTGGAGATGGACGAAATCAGACATTTGAAATTATTATAACAAAAAAGCCGCCCATAAGGACGGCTTTTTTGTTACTGGATTCCCGTTTTCACGGGAATGACAATTATTCCCATTCGATGGTCGCTGGAGGTTTCGAAGAAATGTCGTAGACCACACGATTGACACCCTTGACCTCGTTGATGATGCGGTTCGAGATGCGACCCAAAAGATCGGCCGGCAACGCAGCCCAATCCGCGGTCATACCATCAACGCTCGTCACCGCGCGTACAGCAATGACGTTCTCGTAGGTGCGCTGGTCTCCCATGACACCAACGGTCTTGATGGGCAAAAGCACCGCGAAGGCCTGCCATAATTCATTGTATAAATTGGCTTTCTTCATCTCGTCCATGACGCGCTCATCTGCTTCGCGCAGGATCTCCAAGCGTTCCTTGGTGACCTCACCGATGACACGGATGGCGAGACCCGGACCCGGGAAAGGCTGACGCTTCAAAACACCTTCCGGCATCTGCAGGACCTTCCCGATCAGCCGCACTTCATCCTTGAACAGTTCACGCAAAGGTTCGACCAATTTGAACTTCATGTCCTTAGGGAGACCGCCGACATTGTGGTGGCTTTTGATCACCGCGCTGGGGCCGCCGTGGGCGGAAACAGACTCGATGACATCAGGATATAAGGTGCCCTGACCTAAAAATTCAACACCCTTGATCTTCTTGGCTGCATCCTGGAACACACGCACGAATTCGTCACCGATGATCTTGCGTTTTTGCTCCGGGTCTTCAATGCCCTTGAGGCGGTCCAAGAAACGCTTCTCTGCTTCGACCACGCTCAGGTTCATCTTGAAGTGACCCTTGAAGGTGCGCACGACCGCCGCGCTTTCGTTCTTGCGCAAGAGGCCGTTATCGACAAAGATACAATACAATTTGCTGCCGATGGCTTTTTGAAGAAGGACAGCCGCGACCGCGGAATCAACTCCCCCGCTCAAGCCCAGCACAACCTTCTTGCCGCCAACCAGGTCCTTGATCTGTTTGACCGAGGCGGTAATGAAGCGGTCCATGGTCCAACGCGGCAGGGAACCGCAGATGGTATAGGCAAAATTCTGCACGACCTGCAGACCGCGTTGGGTATGCACAACTTCCGGATGGAATTGCACACCGTAGATCTTCTTGGTGCGGTTGGCAATGGCTGCATTGGCCGCATTCAGCGTATGGGCGATCTTCACGAATCCCGGAGGAGGCGCAATGATCTCATCCCCATGGCTCATCCAGCAGGTGAGATTATTGGATAAATTAGCAAAGAGGTCCTTATTGCTGTCGATGAACAGTTCGGCCTTGCCGTATTCACGGGCCTTGGCCTTGCCCACCTTACCGCCGAGCATATGGGTGATGACCTGCATGCCGTAGCAAACGCCTAATATAGGGATGCCCAGCTTGAAGATCTCAGCCCTCGGCATGGGGGCGTTCTTTTCATAGACGCTCTGCGGACCACCCGAAAGAATGATGCCTTTGGGATAGATAGCCTTGATCTCTTCGGCGGAAATATCATAAGGAACGATCTGGCTGAACACCTTGCTCTCGCGCACACGGCGGGCGATCAGCTGGGTATATTGGGACCCGAAATCAAGGATCAGGATGACGTCACGGCTGCGCTGCTTCTTGACCTCCATCGGGATGATCTTGGCCTGGGAACGCAATTTGATCGGCTTCATCAGACCATGGACAGCCTTCTTCTTGGTCGGATATCTGCTTTTGTGGACCGTCTTTACAACTTGCTTCTTGGCAGCTGGTTTAGCCATGCGTACTGCTCCTTATTTGCCCATCCCGACCCGTTGGCCGATCTGGAACACTTTCCCTTCCGTCTGAATCGACGGTGCCAGGATAATTTCAACGTCGTGCATTTCCTTGATATTGCTCGCGCCCAAGGACCCCATGGAGGTCTTCAAAGCGCCGACGAGGTTTTGAGAGCCGTCATCGACTTTCGCCGGCCCCATCAAAATTTCTTTAAGCGTACCGCTGGTGCCCACGCGGACGCGGGTGCCGCGCGGCAAATTAGCATTGGATGTGGCCATCCCCCAATGGTAACCGCCGCCGGGAGCTTCCTCCGCCTTGGCAAAAGCGGAACCGACCATGACCGCATCAGACCCTGCGGCAAAAGCCTTGCAGATCTCCCCGCCGATGCGCATACCACCATCGGTAATGATAGGTATGTATTTGCCTTTGCGCTTGAAATAGTAATCGCGGGCCGCGGCACAATCGACCGTCGCACTGATCTGCGGGACACCGATCCCCAAAACACCGCGGGATGTGCATGCCGCACCGGGACCAATACCAACCAGAATACCGGATGCGCCAGCTTCCATCAATTCGAGCGTCATGTCATAGCTGACCGTGTTCCCGACGATGACAGGGATCTTTGCTTTCTTGCAGAATTTCTCGAGGTCCAAGACTTTATATTCGGTCGCGACATGGCGCACCGTGGCGACCGTGGACTGGATGACGAACGCATCCGCCCCGGCAGCAATGGCGATCTTAGCAAAACGCTCGGCATTTTGCGGGATGCAGCTGAAGATGGCAGGCACGCCGGCCTGCTTGATCTGCTTGACGCGCCGGGCGATCAATTTATCTTTGACAGGAAGTCTGTACAGAGTTTGGACGAGCTTGGTGGCTTCTTCGGGGGTCGCCTTGGCGATCTGCTCTAAAATGGATTCGGGATCGTCATAGCGGGTCTGGATCCCATCGAGATTCATGACCGCAATACCGCCCAATTTTCCCATGGCAATGGCAAATTTGACGTCCACAACGCCGTCCATGGACGCGGCCATGATGGGAACATCGAACTTATGCTTGCCTAAAATGAAGGTTGTATCCACCTCATTAGGGTTGACGGTCACGGAACCCGGGACTAGAGCAACCTCATCAAACCCATAACAACGGCGTGCGCGGCGGCCTATACCAATCCAATCAGCCATTTCGTAACCTCCATATTTTCAATAAGATATGAACCGAAAGATGACAAAAATGCTTCAAAATTTTTTTGAAAGCGCAATTATACAGGAATTGACAGAAAATGTCAAGGTTGGGGTTTTTAGCGGATGGTCTTATGCAGCCTGTCCATCAAGCCCCCCACCACCTTGGTGGGCACGGCGGAAGCCCCTTCCAGCACCTTGGTGGCGGTATTCAGGGCAAAATCCTTTATCGCGGTGGGATTGATCGACTCCATCATGATCAGGCCCGCCAATTGCTGGGCACTGGTGATGTTGCGGTAGGTTTTATTGTGGACCGGGATATCAAAGGTCTGGACCTGTGCCGGCTTCTTGGTGTGGTCTTCCACGATCACCTTGCCTAGATTCAGCACCAGGGTATCGATCTGCATCGGCATGGGCTTGGACGGTTTTTCTTCCTTAGGCTGCTGGGCCGACGGCTTTGCCTGGGACACCTGCAATGAATTGATGTTCAGCTTACCGGCTTCATTACGGACCACGTTCATTTGCTTCAGGTTCAGGATAACCGTACGCAAATGCAAATTCCCTTTTAAGATAGAGGCCAGGTCATAATCCACCCCGACCTCA
>JAYVSG010000113.1:0-3033 GCA_043775535.1 Candidatus Omnitrophota bacterium | reverse complement strand
GATGTGTGGTTCAATCAGGATGTCGGGGACACGGCCATCGTCAATTTCTTCAATCTGCTCCAGGCCGACGGGTACAATCCGCTGGTCGTCAAGGGCTTGTCCTTCACGGTGGCGGATGATGCCGCGATCAACGCCCTCATCAAGGATTTCGCCCCTAAGGGGGATGTCGAACATTTAAAGGGTGTCCTCAAAAAAGGCTTCATGCCCGGGGATCTTTTGAAATTGATCTCACGCCGCACGCCTATCAAGGGCAAGCCTGCGGAATTTCTGAGCCGTGTCCTGAGCGTGAGTCAGAAACAGGAACTTGCGGATTTCGGAGAAGGATATTGGGCGGACCACTGGACCTATAATATCGACCTGATCGAGAGCTATCTGGGCATTTATCCTGAACGTTTGCGCAATATCCTCTTGGAAAAGAAGTCCTTCAATTTTTATTTCAATGATGCCTATGTGGTGCCGCGCGACAAGCGGTATATCCTGACCGGCCGCGGGGTGCGTCAATACCATTCCCTCGCTGAAGGTGACCTCGAGGTGCAGGCGAAACAAAAAGGGTATAAATTGCGCGTCAAGGCCGGCCAGGGTGATGCCTATCATACGACGCTGTGTGTGAAGCTGCTTTGTCTTCTGGCCAATAAGGCGGCGACCCTTGACCCTAGCGGCATCGGGATCGAGATGGAAGCCAATAAGCCGGGCTGGTATGACGCATTGAACGGTTTGCCGGGGCTCCTGGGTTCTTCCATCAATGAGACCTTTGAGGTCAAGCGGCACGCCATGTTTTTACGCCGGGCCTTGGAACAAGCGGGGGAAAATGGCGGGATCGATATGTTCACCGAACTGGCCGACTTCATTGAAGGCCTGGGCCATGTATTGGCGCCGGAGAACAACAGTTTTGAGTATTGGAAGAAATCCAATGACCTGAAGGAGCATTACCGCCATTCCATCCGTTTGGGGATCAACGGGGCTGAGCGCCGGTTATCGATCAATGATGTGAAGAAATTCCTCGACGGCATCATCCGCCGCACCAGTGAAGGTATTGGCCGCTCAAAGAATGCACAAGGCCTTTTCGCGACCTATTTCAGCCATGAGGTGGTCAGGTATGATGTGCTCGACAAGAGCCATCACGGCGAGCACCATGTCCGTGCCCTGGAGTTCAAACGCCATGACCTGCCGTACTTCCTGGAAGGGTTCGTGCATGGCCTGCGCGTCGAAGAAGTGGAGGGGGCTCGGGGGCTTTACAAGGCGGTCAAGAAAAGCGCTTTGTACGATAAGGCGTTGGGGATGTACAAGGTCAATGCCGCCCTGGCTTCTGAGACAGAGGAGATTGGCCGCACCCGCATCTTCCCGTCGGGCTGGTTGGAGAACGAATCGGTCTGGCTGCACATGGAGTACAAATACCTCCTCGAGCTCTTGCTGCGGGGGTTGCACGAAGAATTTTTTGCCGATGCCAGAAAGTGTTTTGTGCCTTTCCTGGATCCGGCTGTTTATGGACGCAGCATCCTGGAGAACTCTTCATTCATCGCTTCCAGCGCCCATGAGGATAAAGGCCTGCATGGCCAGGGATTTGTAGCCCGTTTGTCCGGTTCCACGGCAGAATTCATTCACATCTGGCTGGCGATGAATGCCGGCGTGAAGCCCTTCGGTCTAGACAACAATGGGGCATTGACCTTGGCCTTTAAACCGGTCCTGCCCGCATGGCTGTTCACGGACAAGGCCTTCGGTGGTTTTGTGGCCAACACCTATGCATTCAAATTCTTGAATTCAACCCTGGTCGCCTACCATAACCCCAAACGCCGGGATACTTTCGGCAGTAATGGTGCGGTGGTGACGAGGATGACCTTGAAATATGCCGGCCGCAAAGAGCCGGTGGTTGTCAATGCTGCCGCGCTCACAGGTGCTATTGCTGAGGATGTGCGCGCACGGAAGGTCGAACGCATCGACATCATCTTAGGATAATATGAGAATAGGGTTGATCAAAGGCGGCCAGTTGGGCAAGATGCTGCTCGAAGCCGCGCCTGCTTTTGATATCCATACCCTCGTCATGGACGATGATCCCCAATGCCCATGCCGCATGCTTTGTAATGAATTTGTCCTGGGTGACGCGTCTTCTTTCGAGGATGTGTACGCTTTTGGTAAGAAGCTCGACCTGTTGACCTTCGAGTATGAGCATATCAATGTCGATGCCTTGAAAAAGCTGCGCTCCGAGGGTCTTCAGATCCATCCTGATCCCGGAGTCCTCGAGATCGTCCAGGACAAAGGCCTACAGAAGGAATTTTACCGCCGTCACGATATTCCTACTGCTGATTTCATCCTGATCGATGGCCGTGCCGCCTTGGTCGCCCATGCGGATTTTCTGCCCGCCATGCAAAAGACCCGTAAGGCCGGCTATGACGGCAAGGGTGTGCGTAAGGTCGCTGACCCTTCGGATATCCCGGCTTCTTTTGATGAGCCTTCGGTGCTTGAGAAATTTGTGGATTTCGACAAGGAAATAGCCGTGATCGCGGCCCGCAACGCCAAGGGGGAGACCGTGGTTTATCCGACGGTGGAGATGGTCTTCCATCCGGTCAAGAATTTGGTTGAATTCCTTGCCAGCCCTGCTAATATCACAGGGGAGATTGACCAAAAGGCCAAGGCCATCGCCCTGCAATTGGTGGACCTGCTTGATCTGGTCGGTATCCTTGCCGTCGAGATGTTCGTGACCAAGGACGGCAAAGTGTTGGTCAATGAGATCGCTCCCCGTGTGCACAACAGCGGGCATCACACCATTGAAGGCAATATTACGTCACAATTCGCCCAGCATTTGCGCGCGGTCCTGGGGATGCCCTTGGGCGACCCCGCCATAGTCAAGCCCGCGGTTATGGTCAATGTCCTTGGCAGCGACGGGAATGAAGGCCTTGCGCGTTATGAAGGTCTTGAAGAGGCCAAGGCCCTTGGGGATGTGTACGTGCATCTTTATGGCAAGCAGGTCACCAGGCCGTTCCGTAAGATGGGACATGCGACGATCATAGATAATGATTTCAACGCGGCCTTGAACAA
>JAYVSG010000112.1:0-8668 GCA_043775535.1 Candidatus Omnitrophota bacterium | reverse complement strand
GGCCTAATAATTTTGCCATGAGCACAGAGGCAAGAAAGAACGTCACCTATTTGCGGCGCGTCATGATGGCGCATGGATTTACACCCCTGGAACATGAGTGGTGGCATTTCGATGATAAAGATTGGCGCAATTTTCCCATAGTCGATGTTGCATTGGAGAAGTTCTGAACATAAAGAAGGAGCGGCGTATGAAAAAGAACATCATTTATTTAAGCATGGCGGCAGGTCTGGTCATTTCGGGTGTGGCGTACAGCCAAACAATGCCGGGCAGCGCAAGGTCAGAAAGTCCGGCAGTCAAAAAATATCAGGGTTCTACAAATTCAACCGGCATCAGTTCAGACGGCAAGATCAGGGACACCAGCGGTGCCGTGGTCGGCGCTGTTGTGGACAGCAAGGATCCGACCAAGAAGGGCACATTGAGCCCGGACGGCATAAGTTCCGATGGTACGATCAAGGATACGGACGGAGCTGTGGTCGGTGAGGCTGTTGACAATGATGTCAGCACAGGCGCAGACCTGACTTCAGGCGGGATCAAGTCGGACGGCACCATTGTGGATACCAATGGGGAGATCGTCGGTCATGGTGTGGTTGTCGGCACCAAGGTGGACAATACCCTCACGGACGACGGTGTTCTGATCAGTTCTAATACGGCCAAGCCCTAAATGGACGAACAACAGCACAAAGACATCATGCACGGCGTAACGCTGGAGATGGCCTTGACCCGCCTGCTTAAGAAGCACGGTTGGGAGGGTCTGAACAGTCGCATCCAGCTCAATTGTTTTTCTACGAATCCCAGCATCAAATCCAGCCTGACCTTCTTAAGGAAGACGCCGTGGGCAAGGGAAAAGGTCGAACGCCTCTACATGTATTTGAAGCCGGAAGACCGGAAGGGGTAGGAATTATGAATAAATTCTTGATTATTACACCAAGGTGCTTTAAATTAACTGTATTCACAAATGCCCACCGGGCACATATTTAAACCAAGTCATCATCCTTTATTCATCAAATGTTAGAGTACATCGCGGTCATATTTGCTTTCCTTTTTTCTCTGTCGGTTGCGGCGCTTTTGCTCGCTATTCCGCGGGTGCTCAGCCCCAAATTCCCCAGCGCGGTCAAATCACAGCCTTTTGAATCCGGCTTGGAGCCTTTTGACCTGCCGCGAGGCCAGGCCCCGGTCCACTTTTATATCGTGGCCATGCTCTTTATCGTCTTTGACGTTGAAATGGTCTTTCTTTTCCCATGGGCCGTCCTGTTCCGTGACCTCGGTGTTTTCGGGTTGGTGGAAATGGGCGTTTTTATGGGCTTCCTGGTGCTGGGCTTCTGTTATGTCTGGAAGAAACGCGCATTAGAGTGGGAGTAAGATAAATGTCCTTCATGAGTTCCCCGACAAATTTCTTTACAGCGAAGCTGAACGATGCTCTGGGCTGGGCGCGTAAATATTCGATCTTCCAGTATCCGTTCGTCACGGCCTGCTGCGGCATGGAATACATGTCCACCGCGGCCTCGCATTATGACGTGGACCGTTTCGGCGCCGGCTTCCCGCGTTTTTCGCCCCGCCAATCGGACGTGCTTTTCGTCGTCGGCACCATCAACCACAAGATGGCCCCGGTTTTGAAGAAGGTGCATGACCAGATGTGCGAACCCAAGTGGGTGGTGGCTTTCGGCGTCTGCACCTGCACCGGCGGTTTCTATGACAATTACGCCACCGTTATGGGCATCGACACCATCATTCCGGTCGACATCTATATTCCAGGCTGCCCGCCGCGTCCGGAGAACGTCATCGACGGTTTGATCAAGCTCCAGGAAAAGATCCAAAAGGGCGAACAATCAAGGACCTTATATGATCCGGCGATCAAGACCGGTCGTCCTGCCCACATACAGCAGGCATACTCCATCCAAGAACATATTAAGAAGATAGAATCTGGCACATGACCCCTTTAGAAAAAGTCCAAGAACGTTTTGCAGAAGATATCATTGAGGTCCATGCCTTTAGGGGTGATGAGACCGCGGTCATCCGTCCCGCTGCCTTGATGGCGGTGGCTAAGTTCTTGAAAGAAGCACCTGAGATGGATTTTAATTTCCTGATGGACCTGACCGCTGTCGACTACCTGTTCTTCGCGGGCGGACGTATCCAGAAGGCGTCGCGTTTCGAGGTCGTCTACCATTTTTATTCCCTGAAGAACAATCATCGGATCCGCATCAAGGTCCCGGTCGACGAGAAGGCCGCTGAGGTCGATTCGCTTGTTAGCCTTTGGGCTTCCGCCAATTGGTATGAGCGTGAAGTCTGGGACATGTACGGGATCAAGTTCAAGGGACATCCGAATTTGAAGCGCATCTTGATGTACGAAGAATTCAAAGGCCATGCCTTACGTAAAGACTACCCAGTTAATAAGCGTCAACCCCTGATCGGACCACAGAACTGATGCCTACACAAACCCGCTCAATGCTTTTGAACGTAGGGCCTTCGCATCCGGCGATGCACGGTGTTATCCGCCTGATCATGGAATTGGAAGGTGAGAAGATCAAGGGCGTCGACGTCGAGATCGGCTACCTGCACCGCGCTTTCGAGAAAATGTGCGAAACGGTCATGTATGCCCAATGCTTTCCTTATACCGACCGCCTGAACTATGTTTCTCCGTTGATCAACAATGTCGGCTTTGCCATGACGGTCGAAAAGCTGCTCGGCATCGAGATCCCGGAACGTGCCCAATATATCCGCGTCATCATGAGCGAGATCTCCCGCGTCACCGACCATCTGACCTGCATCGGCGCTTCCGCGATGGAGTTGGGCGCCATGTCCGTGTTCTTGTACATGATCAAGGCCCGCGAACATTTGTATGAGCTGGTGGAAGAGATCACCGGAGCCCGTTTGACCATCTCCTATGTGCGCATCGGTGGAGTGAAGGCAGACCTGACCCCTGGGTTTACCGACCGCGCCTTCCAGAAGATCGCCGAGGTCCGCAAGGTCCTGATCGAGGGCGACGAGCTTTTGACCCGCAACCGCATTTTCTTTGACCGCATGAAGGGGATCGGCAAGATCTCGGCGGAAGAAGCCATGGCCTACGGCATCACCGGGCCGTTCCTGCGTTCGACCGGCGTTGCCTATGATGTGCGCAAAGCCAACCCTTATTTGATCTACGATAAACTTGATTTTGAAGTCCCCGTCGGTACGACCGGGGATAATCTGGACCGTTACTTTGTCCGCATGGGCGAGATGGAACAGTCCTTGAGAATGATCGAGCAGTGTTTCCAGCAGATCCCGGAAGGTGCCATCAATGGCAATTTGACCGGTGAAGTGATGCCTGCCTCTGAAATGGTCGACCACGCCAAGATGGGGGAGACCGCTGGGTTAAGGGGATTGGAAGTCAATTTGGATCCGACCCTCCAAGGCAGCACCAGGAAATTCGCGCCGTCGATCAATACGGACAGGAAGGACGTCATTCTTCCGCCCAAGGAAGAGACTTACGGAAATATTGAAGGTTTGATGAACCATTTCAAATTGGTCATGTACGGCCACGGCATCAAGCCGCCGGTCGGTGAAGTCTACCATCCCGTCGAAGGCGCCAATGGGGAGCTCGGGTTCTACATTGTCAGCGACGGCCGTGACCATCCGTGGCGCGTGCGTGTGCACCCGCCGTGCTTCCCCATCATGGGGGCATTACCTAAACTTTTGATCGGCGATAACATGGCGGACCTTGTTCCCACCTTTGGTTCGGTGAACATGATCGCCGGGGAATTGGACAGATAATATGTTTAGCGCAGACCTCGTACAGGAACTTGATAAGATCACCGGCCAGTATGAACAAAAACGCGCGGCCCTTTTGCCTGTGCTCCATGCGGTGCAGGAAAAGCATGGGTTGATCTCCCCGGAATCCGAGCAGGAGATCGCCAAATATCTGGGCATCCCGGTCGTCAGCGTCCATGAAGTTGTGTGCTTCTACCATTTGTTCCACCGGGAGAAGAAGGGTAAATGCCATTTCTCTGTCTGCCAGACCACGGCCTGCGCCCTGTTGGGCGGCGAGGACATCATCGGGCATATCAAACAGCGTTTGAACATCAAGTCGGGTGAAACGACCCCCGATGGTAAATTCAGCCTCACCGTGGTCGAGTGCCTGGGTGCCTGCGAATTGGCCCCCATGATGCAGCTCAATAAGGAATATAAAGGTTTCCTCAATAAAAAGATGATCGACGAATTGATCGAGAAGAACAGCTAATGGAAAAGATCGTCACCAGGAATTTCAGCAAGCCCGATTCACACCGTCTGGCCACCTATCTTGAAGGCAAAGGTTATGAGGGTGCGCGCAAGGCCCTGACCGAAATGACGCCGGCTGCGGTCATCGAAGAGGTCAAGAAGGCCAATTTGCGCGGGCTGGGCGGCGCGGGTTTCCCCACCGGCATGAAGTGGAGCTTTATCCCGCAGGCCAATCCTAAACCCAAATACCTGGTCGTCAACGGGGATGAGGGGGAGCCAGGCACGTTCAAGGACAAATACATTTTCGAGAAAGATCCGCATGCCTTCATCGAAGGCGTCATCGTCACCTGCTATGCCATCGGCAGCCATAAGGCCTATGTGTATATCCGCGGCGAATACGTCAAGTCGATCGCAACCATGCGTGAGGCCATTGCGGAAGCGTATAAGAACAATTATTTGGGTAAGGGCATTATGGGTACGGCCTTTGACCTTGATATCGTTGTCCATCCGGGTGCGGGTGCCTACATTTGCGGTGAAGAAACAGCCTTGATCGAGTCCCTCGAAGGTAAAAAGGGTTTTCCGCGCCTGAAGCCGCCTTTTCCGGCGGTGATCGGTCTGTTCGGCTGCCCGACGGTCATCAATAATGTGGAGACGCTGGCCTGTGTCGCGCCCATCATTGTCAACGGGGCCGAGTGGTATGCGAAATTAGGATGTGAGAAGAACGGCGGAAACCGCCTGTTCTGCGTCAGCGGCCATGTGAACAAGCCGGGCGTCTATGAATTACCCAATGGGACAACCTTGCGCGAGATCATTTACGAGCATGCAGGCGGCATTCTCAACGGCCGTACGCTCAAGGCAGTCATTCCAGGCGGTATTTCAGCGCCGCTTTTGACGCCTGACCAGCTTGATGTGAAGATGGATTTTGATTCCTTGAAGGCCGTGGGTTCCATGGCCGGTTCCGGCGGTATCATCGTCATGGACGACAGCACCTGCATGGTTTGGGCCGCCATGATCGCCGCGCGTTTTTACGCGCATGAGTCTTGCGGCCAATGTTCTCCTTGCCGCGAAGGCAGCGGTTGGGTGTACCGCACCATCAACAGGATCTATTCCGGCCAGGGCAGGGAGCTTGACCTGCAGAACCTTCCCGGCATTGTGAACAATATTGGGGGCAACACCATTTGCGCTTTTGGCGACGCCGTCACCATGTCCGTCGGCAGTTATGTGTCGAAGTTCCGTCACGAATTTGAAGCTTATATTAAAGAGAAGAAAACCGGTAAATATGCCCAAACTCACCATTGATGGACAAGAAATAGAAGTCGCGGCCGGCACCACCATCATCCAGGCCGCCGACAAATTAGGGATCGCCATTCCCCGCTACTGCTACCATCCGGCCCTGCCTGTTTCAGGTAATTGCCGCATCTGCATGGTGGAAGTTGAAAAGGCACCCAAATTACAGATCGCCTGCTATACGCCGGTCACCGACGGCATGGTGGTCAAGACCACCTCACAAAAAGTATTGGATGTCAGAAAGACCGTCCTTGAATTCCTCCTGGTCAACCACCCGGTCGATTGCCCGGTCTGCGATCAGGCAGGGGAGTGCAAGCTCCAGGATTATTACATGGAGCACGGCAAGTACAACAGCCGCCTCTCTGATGTGAAGGTCAAGAAGGAAAAGAAAGCCATTTCGCTCGGGCCCACCGTCATGCTCGACCAGGAACGCTGCATCCTTTGTACCCGTTGTGTGCGCTTTGCCGACACTATCACCAAGACCAATGAATTGGGTGTGTTCGAACGCGGCGACCATTCACAGCTGGACATCTATCCCGGCAAGCAGCTCGATAACAATTATTCCGGCAACGTGGTCGACATCTGTCCCGTCGGCGCCTTGACCGATAAGGATTTCCGTTTCAAATGCCGTGTCTGGTACCTGGCCAAGACAAAGTCTGTCTGCCCGGGCTGCAGCATGGGATGCAATACCACCGTCGAATGGGACAAGATGCGCCCGCATACGCAAAAGAAGGCCCGCGTCATGCGCCTCAAACCGCGCTTGAATCCCGAGGTCAACGACTATTGGATGTGCGATGTGGGGCGGTATACCTACCGTTTCATTGATGAGAACCGTCTTGTCTCCCCGCAGCTCAACAAGGATTTTGTGTCATGGGTCAAGGCCACTGAAACCCTGGCTGAGGCCATCAAACATTTGAATGGTGCCGGCCGGATGGACCGGGTGGGTGTGATCGCGTCCGCCCAATTGACCAATGAAGACCTTTTTGTGGTGCGTAAATTGTTCAAAGATGGCCTCAAGGGTGCCCAGGTTGGTTTCAAGACACCTGAAAAGCCGGGCAAGAGCGACGACTTCCTTTTAAAAGCGGATCGCAACCCGAACACCGCCGGTGCCGCGGCTATCCTTGGTGATGGGGACATCCAGCAGATCATCCAGAAGGCGAAGAACGGCGAGATCGATGTTCTTTATGTTTTCGGCCATGACCTGGTCAAATTGTACGGTAAGGAAACGGTGGAAGAGATCGCAAAGAAGGTGAAGCTGCTCGTGTTCCAGGGGAGCAACAGCAATGAGACCTGCGGCTATGCCCATTTGAGCCTTCCGAGCACTGTTTATGCCGAGAAGGACGGGACCTTCACGAATTTCCAGGGCCGTGTCCAGCGCATCCTGCCGGCATTCAGGCCGATGGGTGAGTCTTTAGGCGATTGGGAGATCCTCTCCCTGCTTGCTGAGAAATTGGCGATCACCATTCCCTATAAAACTTCCGAAGACGTGTTCAAGGGTATTGCCGCAGCGGTCGCTCCGTTCGAGGGAATGTCCTATGCAACAGTGTCCGACCAGGGGATGATCCTCAAGAAATAAAGCCATGACAGACATCCTTATAAAATTCGCTTTAGCATCCGGCACCATCTTCATCATGTTCAATATTGCAGGTCTATTGACCTGGGTCGAGCGCAAGCAGAGTGCGGTCATGCAGGACCGCATCGGTGCCAACCGCGCGTCCATCTTCGGTTTTAAAGCTTTGGGTCTTTTCCACGCCATTGCGGACGTGCTGAAGATGCTCAGTAAGGAAGAGTTCATTCCGGCGGGCGCCAACAAGTTCCTGTTCAATCTTGCCCCTTACCTGTCGGTGACCTTTGCCCTGGTCGGCTTCGCTGCCATTCCCATCGGCAATCAGCTCTTCATTGGCAACAGGGTGATCGATCTGCAGGCGGCCCATCTGAATGTCGCCCTGATCTTCATTTTTGCCATGATGTCCATGGGTGTGTATGGCGTGGTCCTGGCCGGTTTTTCCTCGAACAATAATTTTGCATTCCTGGGCGGCATGCGCGGTGCCGCGCAGATGATCGCCTATGAGATCACCATGGGTGCGGCCATCATGGGCGTCATCATGGTCTTTAACACACTTGACCTGCAGGCCCTGGTGCACGGGCAGGGGCATTATATGCTGGGCGGATGGCTTCCCAAATGGGGCATCTTTGTCCAACCATTGGCCTTTGTCCTGTTCTTGACCGCAGCCACGGCGGAAACAAAGCGCACGCCTTTTGACCTTCCTGAAGGTGAATCCGAGATCGTCGGGTATTTCGTTGAATACAGCGGCATGAAGTTCGGCATGTTCTTCCTAGCGGATTTGATCGAGACCGTCCTGGTCGCGGCGCTCATGACCACACTGTTCTTCGGCGGATGGCAGGTGCCGTATCTGCATCCGGACGGGTTCCACTTCCCCTGGGGTGCGCATGTTGCCATGAGGCATCTCGCGGTCACTGGCCTGGGTGTGCTGGCATTCTTTATCAAGGTGAGCTTCTTCATCTGGCTCCTGATGGCTGTCCGTTGGACCTTACCGCGCTTCCGTTATGACCAGCTCATGAATTTGGGATGGAAGGTCCTGCTTCCGGCATCGCTCGTTAATATTGCCGTCACGGCAATTGTCATCACTCTTTTAGGTTTAAGATAAATTATGGAAAATCCCAACGAAAAACGCCGCCAGGAACTTGAGAAATATTTCGACGCCAAAGGCCCATTTGCCTTATTGCGTGTTGCCCAGATGAAGCGTTCCTGGAAGATGAAGAACCGCAGGGAGTTGACCTGGTGGGAGAATACCTATTTGCCGTCGGTGGTGAGCGGCCTGCACCTGACCTCGATACATTTCTTCCGCAACCTTGCCCTGCATATCCTGCATGTGTTCGGTTTGTTCAAGGACAAGAGCGCGGCGGTGACCTATCAGTACCCGGAACAGCCCAGACCCTTGGCCAATCGTGCCCGTACCCGCCACCGTTTGACCAAGCGCGAGGATGGTTCTCCGCGCTGCGTGGCCTGTATGATGTGCGAAACGGTCTGCCCGGCCCGTTGTATCGAGATCACGGCAGGGGAGCATCCGGACCCGAATATTGAGAAATACCCTGTCGAATTTGTCTTGGACCTTGGCAAATGCGTGTACTGCGGTTTCTGTGTTGAAGTCTGTCCGGAAGACGCCAT
>JAYVSG010000111.1:0-11866 GCA_043775535.1 Candidatus Omnitrophota bacterium | reverse complement strand
AAGCGGTCAAGGCCGGCGTGACCAGAGCCCTGTTCTCCATGGCCCTGTCTGCCTTGGAGAAGCCGGTGCTGGGCGATGATGATGGTTCCTACAATTATCGTGAACGCAAATCTGAATTCCGCACCCTGGTGTTCCTGACCTCTTCCATGGCGGCCGGTGGTCTTTTGACGGCCTTGGATGCAAAGCCGGAGGGGGCCACTGCTGAAAGTATGGGTAGCGGCAATACTTTTGCCAAGGCCATGGTCACCTTGCTCAAGCCCGGAGTGGATAATGTGTACGGCGTTCCTTATATACAGGGCTTTATGAGCACAGGCAACTGGGGCTCGGTCAAGAACTTGGTCTCCTTCAGCGATAACATGGATCAAATGATGGGATTCACTCCGCAGTATGTCCTGCAGGCCAATGCCCTGCGCGACCAAACCTATGCGGAAATGGGTGCCGGCGGCCAGGGCAAGATCGGATATACCCGCGGCGCGGGTGGTTTGATCGCGCCTAATTATATGGGTGCGGCTGCTGCTGCCTCCAGCGAAGGCTGGCAAGGTTCTCCGGAAGAGATCTATCATCTGCGTCTTTGGACATCCCACATTTTGACCCCCGGCCTCATGAGCGTCGATCATATCAACAGCTCCTTGAGCAATCCCATTATCGATAATGTTCAGGCCCTGCTCGCGGATATTCCGTTCTCTTCACCGTTGTCCAAACGCAAGGTCTTGGCGGAACAGAAGCTGGCAGCTGCAACCACGGACAAAGATAAGAAGGAAGCTTTGGCCGCACTGCAGGGCATTGAACAAAGCATCAAGAACCTGGAAGATTGGGGCTTGACCTACCGTGCCGTCCAACACGTGGTGAGCAAGGATGGCAAGGGAACGGACAATAAATTCGTTTATGCGGAACGCAAGGCGGATAATGGCCTATATATTGGAGAAGGCCTTGGTGCCGGATGGGGCCGCGATTCAGACAATATTGCGAAGACCGATATCAAGAACAGCAAGGGCGAAGTCCTGAACGCGGATTTTCGCGGCTATGCCATTAATAAGGAAACCAAAGGTTTTACGGTCAAGGTTGCCTTTAAGGATGCCAATGGACAGCAGAGGGTCGAAGAGGTCAAGGCTGCTGATATTACGACTGCGGCAGACGGCACCAAGAGCGTCAAATTGATGGATGCCAATGGCATGGTCAAGTCAGTTGAGATCAAGGGCGGCACCAATGCCGTTCTTGAAGGAAGCTTTGTCGGCACGGCCATGCAGGGCTACTTGGCCAAGGACGGCGGTTCGGTGTCAGTTACCGACTATGTTCCCTTGACCAATGGCTTTGCCCAGAACACCTTTGTGAAGGATACGACCGCGGGTCACGCTGTTTGGAATAACGGAACGAATGCGTATGTCAACCAAAAGGGCGGTGAATACAGCGGCACCCATGTTGAGCAATATGCAAAGATCGTCAATGTTGAGAAGGATGGCAAGACCATTGCTGTCCGGTTGGATGAGAGCAGCCAGACCGTTCTTGGTGCTGTGCAGAATATCGGGGAACAATACAATGCCAAGACAGGTAAGAGCCAATTCTCTGTTAACCAGCAGTATTTGATGGCCGAGGACGGCAAGGGTTACCGTAACCAGAGCGTCAGCAGCGAGGTTGGTTCGAACGGGATCTACACCACGGTGAATGCCTACGACAAGAGCGGTAAGTTCCTCAATGCCAAGGCCATCTCCGGACAGCGCCTTGAGAATTTTGACCAGTTGACCGATAGCCGTGCAGCCGCTGCTGCCAAGGGTTTCATGGCTGCCGGTACAGAATATTCCACGGGCAAGAACAATGTGTTCTCAATCGATGTTACCGGCGAAGACACCAACGGCAACCAATATTTCGGCGCGAACCGCGTCATGACCCCGGAGACGATCACCGGGTATGACCTGGGGATCAATACGGCGGACGGCACCAACAAGGTGGTCGGTGTTAACGGTGTCCGTAATGCGGACATTGTGAAGGGCTTGTTCCCGGGCTTGACCGAGAAGAAGGTCGCCTCCAGCGCCACCTATGCCATGATCTCCGCAGACAATATCGACCTGATCGGCAATACGCCGGTGTTTTTGAAGGACAACGGCAAGGTTGATTTCCTGGCCACCCGCCTGAAGGTTAACAGTAAGGGAGAGCTGGTCAAGGAAGAGGTGGTCAAGACCGCCTCCGCAGGGATCATGGACGGCATTAAGATCGTGGGCGGGGTCAGTTCGGCCGATGCCGCGCGCATGGAGATCGTCCGCGATGAGAAGGGTCAGCTTTTAGGTGTGGTGTCGAAGGGCGTGCGCGTCAAGGACGGCGAAGCGCTCTTCTCTAGACGCGGGAATGGCGAGGAGGCCAAGGCCCCGTCACCGACCGAAGAGATAACAGGTAATCAGGGCACCAAGGCACAGATGTCCCGTTTGGAAGGGGCCATTGCCCAAGAGCTTCCCTTCATCAATGCCATGAAATTGAATGCCGGGGACAGCATTGCGCTGAGCAACGGCGAATACAGCAAGGACAAAGGTTTCTCCCCGAGCGTTCCCCTGGCCCCTGAAAGCGCCTATATAAAAGAAGGGCAGGAAGGTTTTGATCCCAGAGGCGTACCTGTCTTAACCCCGAAGGGCACCATTGTTCCGGGATCACTTTTGACCAGCGGTGGATATGCGGTAAACGGTGCTTATGATAATGGAAGCACCTTCAAGATGCTCAAGACCGAAGGTGCGGCCCAGGCTGGTGATGTGGCTCAGCGTACAGGCACGGTCCTAGTTATGCCGGAAGGCCAGTACTTGCAGATCGCGGGCAACAACATCGTTGCCAAAGAGGGCGGCAATGCCATCGTGAACGCCATCATTGCGGATGCGGGATTGCGCGAACAGGAACAGGGTGCGGGCAAGACCAGCGATGTGATGGCGGAAGGCGCCCGGATCGAGAATGGCAATGTTACCTTTAATGCTACGGGCAGCCGCCTGCATGATGCGTTTTTAACCAAGGCTAATCCTGTGACGAAGCAGAGCATGGAAGCCAAAAAGAATCCTGATGGCAGCGTCCAAAATTCCGCCGGCTTCACCACTACCTATGATGTGGATATTGAGAATTTAGCGACCAGCGGGCAGGGAACCTTGAACCCCAGCCAGGTCCAGATGCACACGGGCAACCTGCAATGGCTTTTGGGCGCTAATGGCGCACAATCGACCGTAGGCATGGCCGGCGCTAAGTTCCGCACGGATGTTGACGGCAGCTATATTGTTACCCCGACAGGGAACTTGATCAACGCCTTGAGCTCCAAAGAATTTAATGCAGAGAACAAGACCGAGAATAGCAAGGTAGATCCGTTGGGGCTGATGCTGCCTAAGGTCGAGCTGACCAATGCCGGCGTCGGCGTCAAGGGCTCTGCGGTGAACGGCTTTAATGTCAATCCTGCCCTTAAGGGCCTTGTTGCTGCTGATCTTTGGATCTCGCGCAACGAAGGCTTTACCTCCGACACCAAGAATGTCTGGAGACAGAACGATTTTGGTGTGACCGGACCGATGCTGATCAAGGAAGAGGATGGGCGGGGCGGTGTGGTATATGCCGATGGGGATGTCAAAGAACTTAAGACCATAGAAGGATCGTCTGTTAATACGTATGCTTTGGCTGGACAAAAAGGATTTACGGGAGATTCCAAAGATGGGATTGTTTCCGCCCAAGCCATTTTAAAGAAGGACGTAACCACGGATGGCCGCATCAATAATGCGTTGGCATTCAATGCAACAGGACAGATGCTGGTCGATGGCAAATTCTTGGTCACCAAGATCGATAATGTTGATCAGCCTCAAGAGAGCAAGATCCCATTCTATTTACGCAAACCGGCGCCCATAGCGCCGAGTACACAAGCGCTCTTAAAGGCTTCGGATGCACCGGGCCTCTTGCGGCTTGATGCGACGGCTGAAGCTCAGGGTGTCGTGAGTGCCGGCGTTAGCGGCATGATCAATGATGCTTTTGGTCAGACTAAGGATTTAAAAGGTAAGTTCAGCCTGATGAATAGTCCTCAAATCAAGGCCTTGCAGGATGGCTCCGCTCTGAATATTGCGCTCGACCAACAGGGTAACGGGATCACCAACACGGCCGGCTCCACATATTTTGTTAAGAGCTCCTTTGATTGGACAACCCCTGCAGGCATTCCTATCGGTGCAGAGATCGCTGCCACCCACAAAGACGGAAAGAGTGTTAAGGAGATCAAGAATAGGGAGGCAACTTCCTTTGGTGATATGGGTGCCATTGTGCTCAATGGCGACGGCAGCAAGACGCTTCTTGGTGATTGGCAAACAGAATTGTCCGGCAGCCAGAAGGGTAGGACATTCTATGTCGATGGTCAAGGCAAGCGCACCCTGCCCGTTGATATCGATGTGGCTTATGGCCAGGGTGGGTACACCGGATTGGAAACGACTTCCTTGAAGAATGGTCTGTGGACAACGGCCGTTACCAGGGTTCCCATCGTTGATCAGGGCGGATCGATCACCTTCCAGGATGGAAAGAAATTGGACATTAACATGATCGGCCTTACTTCTGATGGACGCTTGACCTACCAGACGACCGGAGAAGGGTATGATCCGATCGCAAAAAAAGAAAAGACTGTCGGAACAAGCCCGGCCCCCAGCATTGTTTTTGGGGCGCACAATGAATTTTTCTATGTTAAAGAGCCGGTGAAATTCACGGCCGCTGACGGCAGCACTGTCGATACTTATGCGATCACGGCAGATAAGGAGAAAGCCGACCGCATCCATGTCCTCTCTGGTATCGAAACCCAAGGGTTTTCGCAATTGGGCTCCACCTTCGACTTTAATGGCACGGTGCGTAAAAGGAATGTCCAGGCATATAACCTTGGTTATGAATTCAAGAATGGCGCCGCTCCGGATGAGCGGAAAGCGCAGAAGGGCCTTCCCTATAATGCATTTGTTTCTAACAAAACCTTGGTCGAAGGTGAATTAAGGGAGGAAGTTACCCCCAAAGGGGTTAAGACCGTAGCCTATGTGAACGGCGAAGAACGTTATTATGGTGAACATTATAATGCTGGGGATAAGCAGGCTAAACCCATCTTTGCCAAGGCGGGTCAGACGATTTGGGTCAAAGCCACGCAGGGAATGGATCAAGAAGGCAATGCCATTCCCATCACTGATGCAAAGGGCAATATCGTCCTTCAAAAATTACAGGTCACGCAATCGGCTGATGGGGATTTTGGTTTGACGCTTCCCAAGCTTGCTGATGGACGTCTTGAACAAGCTTATGTCCTGCTTTTGCCGAATGAGGATGCGAACGCAACGGACAATAAGCTTAAGGCAAAACAAGGGTATTTTGTTGAGCAATCCAATTATAAGGATGGAGCTGTTGTTAAGCGTCAGGGTGAGTTGAAAGAAGTCAATGGCGCCCTGCAATTCTTCGGTATCGGCGAAAAGGTTGTCAGCAATGCGGGCCATATGGGAGACCTGACCATCAAGAAGGAAGAAACGGTCGGCATAACGACTAAGCCCGAGTATTTTGTGGAAGGAAAAGACGGCAAGAAACAATCAATGAAGGAATTTTTATTTGGTCGTTTGCCCAAAGCCCAGCAAGATGCTTTGATCAAGAAGGCCCGTGAGTCTGGCGTCGAATTGACTTCTGACAAGATGGACGTTGATGTGATCAGTGCGGCGGATAATCAGGATGGCAGTATCATTTTTAGGTTGAAACTTCCGGTTACAACAGAGAAGGAGGCGGGCGGGGCATATTACTATAAGAATGGTGTAGAAGTCTTTGTGAAGAATGGTGATGACCCCAATGCTGTTTCTGCATTCAAGCCTCGCTTAAAGGTTGGCGACCACGGCGATGCGGTCATGGCGTTGCGCACTACCCTAGAGTGGACAGACACCTTTAGTAATGCACTTTTTAGGAAATTGATCGATAGCCAGATCAAGGAAGTCGACGATAATTCCATCACTTTCCAAGCCCCGGACGGGACCACCGAAACATTAAATTTGAATACCCAAGTTCAGCGTAATCACGCCAGGGCACTGTTTGACCTGTTCAAATCTTATGGCTATGAGAATTCCGCGCCGCGTCGTTTGGGCGATTCCGTTAAAGACTTTGGCACCTATGTAATGGCCCCTTCCGGTCAAGTGCAAGACTTCCAAACTGTTGTTGCCGCCCAAGGAAGTGAAGAGAAGTATGTCTTCCAGAAAGAAATGAATAAGGGTGATGGGTTTGTTGTGTTCCAGAGATATTCTTTGGGTGACAATGGGCAGGCCAAGTGGATCGGCGTCGAAAGGGAAGATGCGAACGGCAAGCAATATTATCCCATCGATGTTGATACGGCTTCCGTATTAAGCGGTATCGATACGTCCAGCGGACAGTACAGGATGTTCAGTGTTACAGAAAAGAACGATCTGGTGGATATTTTCACAGGACAATTGTATACCGGACCTGCGATCCGCCTTAAAGGTGAAAAAGCGGGTATTTTGGCTGATAGCTATACGGAAGTGATCATTGATCCCAAGGGCGAAAGAAAATACGAAATATTGCACGATGCCGCTTCGGGCTGGGGAGCCACAGACCGTATCTGGGATGAAAATCTTGTTGGCGGAGGTTATGGCCACGACAGCGCGATCAGCAGATGGCTTATGGATACGACCGGCATGTCTGCTTCCAAAGCCACCATGCTTGACCCAACTCAATTGAGCACAGGCAACGCTGTTACGCTTGCGTTGTATACGGTCGGTGTCGGTGAGGGCATGACCGCGGCTAAACTGGCCTCTCTATCTGCGAAGGTGGAAGCTGCGCTCAAGACCACAAAATTAGCCACAGTTGGTCTCCAGTTCGGCCGGTACGCGGAGACATTGAAAGCGGGGACAAGTTTCTTTGCAAATACGGCGAAGGGCATCCAATCCGCTGCCGTGACCGGTGCAGTTCTGGGTGAGGGGATGTATGTTGCCAACGGAGTTGTGAATGGTTTTAGCGGGGATTGGACGGATTCTGTGATAGCGCTTAAAGAAGGTGCCATGAGCGGGGCAAGATTTCAGGCGATTTTGGGCGGCGTTGCTGCACCGCTGATGGTGGGTGGAGGCAAGGCAGGGGCTGCTCTTGCGGAAACATCGGGCGGCATGAAGGCGGCTGCATATTTGAAAGCCAATCCGTGGATCGCTACAACGGTTGGGACGACCGCAGCCAATACTTTTGTGAATATGGGCCGTGGGTATGTGGATTTCTATCAGCAGGGCAACGGCAATCTTGCGGATTACATGGGCAGTTCGCAAATGTGGCGCGATGCAGGAGTAGGCGCCGGTATTGGCCTTCTCATGAGCTTAAGCCGCCAGAATCAATTTATGCAGAACAATGTGTTCGGCACTGCATCCGGCCGCATGCTCATGTACGGTGCTTCTGGTGTTGCTGGCGGGGCCATCAATAACATGCTGACGTCCAGATCGTATACCTCGGCTGATTTCTCCCGCGACTTGATCACATCCGTCGCCTCCGGTTATATTGCGACTTCCTTGCCTGGACAGATCAAGGGCATGGTCGTTCGTCCTACGGTCAGTTCTTCTATCGAAACAGCTGCGGCAGAGCAACCTAAGAAATATCTGTTCGGTTCTGCCCTTAAAGAATACACCGCCTTGACTGTAGCGGGCGGCGGAATCGGGTATGTTTCCACGTTGCGGGATGAAGACATGTCAACCGGCGACCGCCTTAAATATGTTCTTGCCGGTGCAACCGCGCTTCCTTTATTACGCTCAGGCATATTGGCTAAGCCCTTCAATCCCCAAGCGTATGCGAAATTGGACACGGTCCGTAAATCGGTTTTACTTGGCGCGGCCATTGCTGAAGGCGGCGTTGCTGGATGGGGAATCTCCTATGCAAATCCTGAGTTGGCCGGCAAGGGAGCATTTTCTCAAGAACGTCTTGCCCATGCTGCGTATGGCGCCAGCGCTGCCGGTTTTGCTGCCGGTTTGAATCTCATCCGTCCCAGATTACAGGTTTACAATTGGACTGGAAAAGTCCGTGGCATGAACGCTGCCGAAGTTCAAGAGATCAACGCTCTTAATGCGACCAAGCCGACTTTCACAGATTTTGTCCATAATCCGAAAATGATTTCCCGTATGATGCAGACCGGCGCGCTGGATTTTGCCGCCATCATGCCGATGTGGAAGATGGTGGATGTGCCGATCAGGGCAACGATGAACAATGTGGTGGATGGAAAATGGAATTGGGGCAAGGTTTACCAAGAATCCTTCTCACCGCAACATACGGTCGGTTATGACAAGGATGGGGTTGCGATCAAACAAAATCAGTTTGATGGTATGGCAGAAATGTTCCTGATGGATTCTGTTGGCGGCGCCCAGTCGGGTATGACCATCGCTCCTTTGTTAGGGCCCGTGCAAACTCCTGTCAGTGCTCTGGCAAGTCCTTCGTCCAAAGATTATAGGTTCTGGAATTGGGTCGCTAAAGACACGCATAGTATGCCCTGGACCATAGGTCAATTAGGCATGACGCACAGTGTGGTCAAAAATTTCTTGGAAGGTTCCCCGGCCTTGATGCAGCGTTGGGAAGATGAAGCCCGGGTCAGCGCAAGGTTCCAAGGCAAGAATTGGGCGGAAGGGGAAATGGCGGCTACTCAACATGCTGAGGGTGTGGCGGAATACCTTGGCCAACAAGCGGCGTTTTATAGTTTAATGTTCAAGCCTGCCCACGTGCAGGTGCCTGGCCGTGCTGTTACAGAATACATCGCCAAACCCATCGAGACCACCCCGCCGACCATTGCCAAGGCTGAGGGAGGCAAAGATGCTGCAGCCACAGTGCCCGCTCCTGCTGCTGTCGGGGCAGGTGTTGTTGTGCTGGATGCAAATCGCCAAACAGTCTTAGCTGCAGTGAAGGGTACCCAGGCGGAGAGAGGCTTAGATATTACCGCCATGGAAAGACCTGCGTTGAATGCGGGTGAGCGTCAGGCAATCGACAGGGCGCATGAAGCATTAGGCAGCAATGATTTCGCGGGAGCTGTGAAGATACTTGATGGTGCCTTCGGAAAGAACACCAACCATACATTTGAAGCCAATAAGAATGAAGCGGCGCCTGTTGAAGGATTTAAGGTCCAGCGCGCGGTTCTTGATATTTCCAAGAAAGCTTTTGAACTGTTCCGTATGCGTGAAGAAAAGGGAGACGAAAAGTCTGATTGGCTGATGGGTGAGGAATGGGCCAAGGCTGAGAACCCCAACGCGACACAAACAGATATTGCCGCCAAGGCCCACGAAGTCTACCGCATGCGTACCCAGGATGGGGATTGGTTTGCCGCAGAACAGATCCTCAAGGCCAGCCGTCCGAACGCAACCCCGGCGGAAATAGGCGCCAAGGCTGCTGAATTCACCGCCATCCGTCAGGGTAATGATGCCATGGCTGCAGATTTCATCATCGCCCGCGCGATCGTTGAAGCGCAGAATCCTGGCGTTGCCCGGGAAGTCTTGGACGCCAAGGTCGAAGCCAAGGCGCATGAGCTTTCCAAGGGCCGCGGCGAACAAGTTCATTGGGCGGTGGCCGAAGAGATCCTGACAACCTTAGACCGCACGGTCGAGGGAGCACAGAAGAGGCTTGATGTGGGGGCCCGCGGTGAAATGTCCGCGGCCAGGGCCGAATTAAAGGGCCTGACCGATAGACAAGCAGCCGAACCTGCCCTGCGCAATGACGCTGATTTCCAGAAGAAATTCCAGTCTGCCGGCGAACGCGTTGCGGCTGCTGAAAAGAATTTGACCGATGTCTCCATCCAGTTGGCCGCGCATGAAAATGCTTTGAAGCCCTACAGGACTGTTGAGACAGTGGATGTTCCGGATGTCCGGGAGCCGGCCCAATCTCCTGCCAAGGCTGAAGGCCTTTTCGCCTTCCTTAAAAAAGGCATCTCTGAACGCAATGGCCGTACTGCAGAAGGATCTTCACCGGCTGATCTTAACCAGAGAGAAGTTGCTGAGGTTTTACGCGGTATCGCAGAGGGCGACCTGACCCCTGCCCAGGCTGCGGAACAATTGCAGCGCATCCCGCGCACAGCACGGGAAGTGCGCACACTGAATCCTGAAATAAGAGATCCGCAGGAAGCCCGCCGGATCGCAGCTGCCAACAGGGCCGAGATCACACGCTTTGGCAAGGCCGTGGAAGCCAGGACCGCTTCCACTGTGGAACGCATTGCATCCACCTTAAGGGAAATGTTAGGTTTCAATGAGGTCAATGTCCCGGCTGAGGTGAATGCAAAGATCGATCACATCGCCCGTAATACCAGAGCATCTGACCTGAATACACGCGCCTTGCACAGCGAACTTATCGCCCTGCGCACCCAGGCAGATGCGGCCAGGCCGGCCGGGGAATCTTCCAGAAGTGAAGCGGAGATGCATGCGGCGATCGCGACCAGAGTTGAAGTACCTGAAGTCAAAACATTTGGGTTCGGCAATGAGACCGCGGTACACAATGACGCGGCGAAAGAAAATTTTGTGCGTGGCGTCGATGCCGATGCAGCTGCCGTCAAGGACAGCCCGCTCACCGCAGGCAAGCCGGAACAAAGAGGCGGCCTGACCGTCACGGAATATAAGGATGCCAGTGGCAAGGTGCGCATGCGCACGATGGACAGCGGCACCATGCGCGTCGAGGAATATGTGGTCGATGGCGCCCAGAGCCGCGGTTACAACGCGACCGAAGGCGGCAAGCGTGTCAGCCGCATCGTGCACAATGGCGTTGAGGCCGAACGCAGCCACGAATTGCGCGAAGCCCGTGAACTTTGGACCAAGGAATCCTCTGGTGTCGCCCAGGAGGTCAAGGACCGTAAGGCCGGCGATTCCCACGATGTTGCCGCGGCCATGTATGGGGAAGGCAAGCCTGCTGCCGGGACCAAGACCCGGGTGGAAACAGCTGCTGTCCAGTTTGTGGATACGATCTATGATATTACTGGCTTGCGCCTGCCTGGCACCTCACGCCCCATGGCGGAAGTCAAAACCTTTGCGTTCAATAATGCCCGTGCCGGTGAAACCGAAGCCAAGCCGGAAGCAAGACGTTCTACCCTCGATGATGTGCTCAAGAAAATGGGTCTGAAGGCAGAGATCGAATCGGTCAAATTGGCCGAAGAAACAGGGCTTAAGACCTACCGCGAAGCATTGAGCAAACGCGCCGCGAATTTTGACGTGAAGATCGCTGAAGCTAAGGCTAAGGCTGTTGAAGCCGGTGACGGTCAGGCTGCGGCTGAGCTGGATGCCCGCGCTGAGGAATTTAAGAACAAGAGTTCTGAACAGGAAGCTGGCGCATATTTGAGAGCTGGTCTTTATAACGAAGCCGCGGAAGCTGCCACCAGAACGGGTACGCCGATACAGAAATTGTTTCGCACCACCCAGATCGCGATCCAAAGAGCTGAATCCTCCGGTAAGACCGAAGATTGGAATAAGGCCGCCGCTGAGGTTGAGAAACTCCAGCAGGGCATCGGGGCAGACAAGCCGAAGGTGTTCTTACGCGTCTTGGGCGAAGCAGCAACGGGCGAATTGTCGGCCAGGAAAGGCCGTGAAGGCTTTGCAGATTCTTTGGGCAGCAAGGTCAAATATGGCCAGTACCGTGCCGAAGCAGAAACGCTCAAAGCCGAAGGCAAGGATGTTGAAGCGTTGGCCCTGTATGGCAAGGCCCGCGAAATGGCCCCGGCCAATTCCCTGGCTCACCGTGAATTGACCACCCGCATCGAGGCTTTGGAATCCAAGCTTGGTGTTGCCGAACCCGGCCGCAGCAATGCCAATACGAATGGACCTTCGGAGCGCGCCCCGCAGGTCAAGCAAGCCTTCTTTAGCGATTTCAACCGCCGCGCCACCAACTGGCTCGAACGCAAACTCAACCCGACATATACGCCGCT
>JAYVSG010000110.1:0-3361 GCA_043775535.1 Candidatus Omnitrophota bacterium | reverse complement strand
CATCAAGGCTTGATAGGCGCCCAGCAAAAGCTGTTGGCCGGTCTGGCCCTTGGCATAAAAGGTGCGGGAAACCTGCGCTCCGCCGAAGGAACGGTTGTCCAGATAGCCGCCATACTCACGGGCAAAAGGAACACCCTGCGCCACACATTGGTCGATGATGCAATTGCTCACCTCGGCCAAACGATAGACATTAGCCTCACGGGAACGGAAATCCCCCCCCTTGATGGTGTCATAGAAAAGACGCTTGATGCTGTCGCCGTCATTGGGATAATTCTTGGCGGCATTGATCCCGCCCTGGGCTGCGATGGAATGCGCCCGGCGTGGACTGTCCTGAAAACAAAAAGACTCGACCTGATAGCCCATCTCTGCCATGGACGCGGCCGCAGAAGCGCCAGCCAGACCGGTGCCGACGACCAAGACCTTGTATTTACGGCGGTTGGCCGGATTGACCAGTTTGCTGCTGAACTTATGGGAGGTCCACTTATCTTTGAGAGGACCAGCTGGTATTTTGGCGTCTAACATTAAAAGGTCACCACTTTAGGTTAAACAAAATAGAACATACACAGGGATGGAGCAATACCCGACGACCATGGCTAAAGCAAACCAACGGCTGAACACCTGCACCTTGGGGGTATATCTGGGGCTGTTGAACCCAAAGGTCTGGATGACACTTTGCACCCCATGGGTCAGGTGCATCCCCAAGAAACACACAGCCAGGATATAAAGCATACCGTGCAAGGGATCGGCAAAGGAATTGACCACGACCCCATACAGACCTTGGCTCTTTCCGGCAATATAACTGCGGGCGCCTTCATGGTCGATGAGCGTGAAATCAAAGATATGCCACACCACGAACAGGAGGATATAAATACCGCTATAAGGCATGATGCGCGTGGCCAAGGAACGCTTGCCTACCGGCTTGTCGACCGCGTAGCGGACCAGCCCGCCCTTTGCCCGAATATTCTCAAGCACCACCAGGACAGTAAACCAGATATGCACCAGAAAAATACAAAAAAGCAGGACTTCAATGGCCTTTAAAAGCGGACCAAGGCTTTTTAATTTGGCTGCATAATAATTGAAAAGTTCCGGGCCTCCATAGATCATCAGGTTACCGGCCAAATGGCCGATCACATAGGTGATCAATAAAAGTCCGGTCAGGGCCACGATCTGTTTCTTAGCAATGGATGAGAAGCACATAAATTTATTGTATTACCAAACTGGTTTGCGATAAAGGGCTATTAACTGAGATTTCGCGATGATGTGTTTGCCCATGACCTTCTCCAGATCCTTCATGGTCATGCCTTCATCGATCTTCAAGATGGCATCCAGCGCATAGGCCCGGAACACATAATGGTGCGGATTCTCATCCGACGGGCACGGGCCGCTGTAATTGTATTTCCCGAAATCATTCAAGGCCTGGTAGCCGGGCGTCGAATTCTCCGGGATGGATATCCTGGTGGGCGCTATGTTGTACACCACCCAATGCACCCAGACCCCTTCAGGCGCATCCGGCGTATGGACAGTTATGGCAATGCTCTTTGTTTTTGCGGGAAGCTCCTTGAGCTCAAAAGGAGGATTGATGTCCCCGCCCTGGCAGGTGTATTTCTGAGGAATATCTTCGTTCTGTTTGAATGCCGGACTGGTCAGCTCGAATTTCCATTCCTCTTCGGCATGGAGCGGAGCGGCAACAAACAAGAAAAGAAAGCACAACAAATAGCTCATAAGTATTTATTATACAAGCAGTTCAGGAAAATTTTAAGTTTCTTCGTATTTTTCTTTCAAGGAGGCCACTACGGACGGATCCGCCAGGGTGGTCACATCTCCCAAAGCCCGCCCTTCGGCCACATCCTTCAATAAACGCCGCATGATCTTACCTGAACGTGTTTTAGGGACGTCAGTCGTGAATATCACCTTCGACGGACGGGCAATGGCCCCGATCTTTGCGGCAACATGGTTCTTTAAAATTTCTTCCATTTCCTTACCCGGTGCATTACCTTCTTTGAGGATGACAAAGGCGGCAATGGCCTGACCCTTGACATCATCTTTAACGCCGACAACGGCAGCCTCAGCGACCTTAGGATTATCCACCAGCGCGCTTTCCACTTCTGCCGTGGAAATATTATGTCCGGCAACCAGCATGATATCATCCACCCGTCCCAAGAACCAAAAGTAACCTTGCTTGTCACGCTTGGTCCCGTCACCGGCAAAATAATTCTTTCCCTGCCATTTGCCCCAATAGGTTTGTTTATACCGATCAGGGTCTCCCCAAATGCCGCGCAGCATGGAAGGCCATGGGCTTACAATGCTTAAAAACCCTCCGCCTGCAGGGATGACCTGACCCTCCTCATTAAGGATCTCAGCATCGATGCCCGGCAAAGGATGTCCGGCAGAACCGGGTTTCATGGACGAAACACCCGGCAGCGTCGTGATCATGATGGCCCCGGTCTCGGTCTGCCACCAGGTATCCACAATGGGACAGCGGTTATGGCCGATATGTTCGTAATACCACATCCATGCTTCCGGATTGATGGGCTCCCCCACACTTCCCAACAAACGCAAACTGGATAAGTCGCAGCCATTGGGCCATTCCACCCCCCATTTCATGAAGGCGCGTATCGCCGTGGGTGCGGTGTAGAAAACACTGACCTTATATTTTTCGATGATCTTCCAGAAACGGTTCCGTTCCGGAAAATCAGGAGCGCCTTCATAAAGCACCTGAGTGGCTGCATTCGACATGGGGCCGTAGACAATATAACTGTGGCCGGTAACCCAACCAACATCCGCCGTGCACCAAAATACATCATTTGCCTTCAGGTCAAAGACCCAATGCGTGGTGGCGCACACCCCGGTCATATATCCGCCGGTGGTATGGACAATGCCCTTGGGCTTTCCGGTGGTGCCGGAAGTGTATAGGATGAACAGGATGTCCTCGCTGTCCATCTGTTCCGGTTCGCAATAATGGCCGGCATTCTGCACCACATCGTGGTACCAATGATCCCGACCGTTCTTCATAGGGACTTCTGCACCGGTACGGCGGACAACAATAACATCCTGAATGCTGGGCGTTTCCTTTAACGCAGAATCGGCGATGGCCTTGAGAGCGACCACGCTCCCCCGGCGATATCCCCCATCCGCCGTGATCAAAAGCCGGGCCTGGGCATCATTGATGCGGTCACGCAGTGCATCCGCAGAAAAACCCCCAAAGACCACGGTATGCACCGCACCGATACGGGCGCGGGCCAGCATGGCAAATACCGCTTCGGGGACCATGGGCATATAGATCGCCACACGGTCACCTTTCTTGATCCCCAATGCCTTGATGGCATTGGCCAATTTATTGACCTCCAGGTACACTTCCTCA
>JAYVSG010000109.1:0-8298 GCA_043775535.1 Candidatus Omnitrophota bacterium | reverse complement strand
GGCCGTTTCGCGACGTCGGATCTCAATGATCTGTACCGCCGTGTCGTCAACCGTAACAACCGTTTGAAAAAGTTGATCGACTTGAACGCCCCTGAGATCATCGTGCGCAACGAAAAGCGCATGCTGCAAGAAGCTGTTGATGCCTTGTTGGACAATGGCCGCCACGGCCGTCCCGTGCTCGGTTCCGGCAACCGTCCTTTGAAGTCCTTGTCCGATATGTTGAAGGGCAAGCAGGGCCGTTTCCGTATGAACTTGCTGGGTAAGCGTGTTGATTATTCTGGCCGTTCCGTCATCGTTGTCGGTCCGGACCTGAGATTGCATCAATGCGGTTTGCCGAAGAAGATGGCGCTTGAATTGTTCGAGCCCTTCATCATCCGCAAATTGCGTGAAAAAGGTTTTGTGCATACGATCAAGGGCGCCAAGCGCATGGTCGAACGTGCCAAGATCGAGGTTTGGGATATTTTGGACGAGGTCATCCAGGACCACCCGGTCATGCTGAACCGCGCCCCGACCCTACACCGTTTGTCGATCCAGGCCTTTCAGCCCATCCTTATTGAAGGTAAGGCCATCAAACTGCACCCGCTCGTCTGTTCTGCTTTTAACGCGGACTTCGACGGTGACCAGATGGCCGTTCACGTGCCCTTGTCCCTGGAAGCCCAGATCGAGTGCCGTTTGCAATTGCTGTCCATCAACAACCTGTTCTCGCCGGCGGACGGTCGTCCGATCGTTTCCCCGACGCAGGACATTGTTCTTGGTCTTTATTTCTTGACCAAGGAACGCGCCGGTTCCATGGGTGAAGGCCATCTCTTCGGTTCCATCGATGAGGTCAAGGTCGCCTATAATGACGGCCACGTTGCCTTGCATAGCCGTATCAAATTGCGTTTGAAGATGCCGGTGTGGGGCCAGGAGAAATCTTCCATGGTCATCCATCCCGAGATCAAGGATAAATCGAAGAAGGAAGAGGAGATCAAGCCGGTCGCGACGAACATTATCGAGACCACGGTCGGCCGTGTGTTCTTCAACGAATCTCTTCCTGAAGGTTACGGCTTTGTCAACGACCTGCTGGACAAGAAGCGCATCGGTGCGGTCATTGCCGACTGCTACAAGCGTTTCGGCCAGCACATGACCGTCCTTTTGCTGGATGAGGTCAAGGCCTTAGGGTTTGCCAAGGCGACGGAAGCAGGTATTTCCATCGCCATGTCCGACCTGACCGTTCCGGAAGACAAGCCCAAGATCATTGCCGGCGCCAAGGGTGAGGTTGCGAAGATCGACGACCAATACCGTAAAGGTATCATCACCGGCCGCGAGCGTTACAATAAGGTCATCGACGTCTGGACCCATACCACTGAACAATTATCTGATCTGGTCTTCAAGAAAATGGACCAGTTCAATCCGGTGTACATCATGGCCGATTCCGGCGCCCGCGGTTCGAAGCTTCAGATCCGCCAGCTGTCCGGTATGCGCGGTCTCATGGCCAAGCCTTCTGGCGAGATCATCGAGAACCCGATCACGGCGTCCTTCCGTGAAGGCCTCACCGTTCTTGAATACTTCATCTCCACCCACGGTGCCCGTAAGGGTCTGGCGGATACCGCCTTGAAGACCGCGGACGCAGGTTATTTGACCCGCCGTCTGGTCGACGTGGCGCAGGAAGTCGTCATCAATGAAGAGGATTGCGGTACCTTGAACGGCATCACGGTCGCTTCCATCACCGAAGGTGATGAGGTGGTCGTTTCCCTGAAGGAACGCATCGTCGGGCGTGTGGCCTTGGACAGCATCGTGGACATCGTCACCGATACACAGATCGTCTTGGCCGGCGAACAGATCACTGAAGAAAAAGCGGATGTCATCGAACAGCTGGGGATCGAAAAGGTCCGCATCCGTTCCGTCCTGACCTGCGAAACCCCGCTCGGCACCTGCATCAAGTGCTACGGCCGTAATCTCGCGACCCAACGTATGGTCGAGATCGGGGAAGCGGTGGGTACGATCGCTGCGCAATCCATCGGTGAGCCTGGGACACAGCTGACCATGCGCACCTTCCACATCGGCGGTACCGCGTCGCGTACCATCGAACAGTCCTTCATCAAGGTCAAACAAGATGGTATTGTTAAATACCATTCCCTGCGTGCTGTCCAGCGCGGGAAAGAATTCATCGTCCTCAACCGCAACGGTGCCATCTCGGTGAACAACGAGTATGGCCGCGAGTTCGAGCGCCACACCCTGCCCCAAGGTACCGCGTTGATCTTTGCCGATGGGCAGAGCATCACCAAGGGCACCATCGTGGCGACCTGGGATCCGTACACCATCCCCATCATCACGGAAGCCAAGGGTAAGGTGTCCTTCGAAGACCTTATCGAAGATACAACGTACCGCCGCGAAGAGAACCCGGTCACCGGGATCGTTGAGCGCGTGGTCGTCGAACACAAGCAGGAGTTCCATCCCCAGATCATCATCAATGATGAGAAGGGCGAGGTCGTCGGTATCTACTCGATCCCGACCGGCGCGCACATCCTGGTCACCGACAAGGACAGCGTCGGTGCAGGTGAGCTGATCGCCAAGATCCCGCGCGGCGCCAGCAAGACCCGCGACATCACCGGCGGTTTGCCGCGTGTTGCGGAGTTATTCGAAGCCCGCCGTCCCAAGGATCCCGCGGTCATTTCCGAGATCGACGGTACCTGCGAGTTCGGCGAGGACAAGAAGGGCTTGCGTACCATCGTTGTTAAATCCGCCACGGGAACGGCAAAGGAATATACCATCCCGCACGGCAAACACCCGAACGTATACAAGGGCGACCATGTATTCGCCGGACAGCAATTGACCGACGGGCCTGTTGTTCCGCATGACATTTTGCGCGTCAGCGGCGACAAGGCCTTGCAGGAATATCTCTTGAACGAGGTCCAGGAAGTCTACCGTCTCCAGGGTGTGCGCATCAATGACAAGCACATCGAGATCATCATTTCGCAGATGTTGAAGAAGGTGCGCATTGATGATTCCGGCGACACGGATTTCCTCGTGGGTGACCAGATCGACCGCACCATCTTCAAGAAGGAAAATGAAGCCGTCTTGAAGAAAAAAGGTAAACCGGCGCAGGCCACACCGCTGCTGCTGGGCATCACAAAGGTCTCTTTGACGACGGAGAGTTTTATTTCTGCCGCGAGCTTCCAAGAAACAACAAGAGTCTTGACAGAAGCGGCCGCGAGTGGTAAAGTTGACCTCTTGCGCGGACTCAAAGAAAACGTAATCGTGGGTCATTTGATCCCGGCGGGGACAGGTATTCCCTCGTATAATCAATTTGAAATGGTAAAATATGCCGACAATATCACAGTTAATCAGACATCGCCGCAAACTCAAGATCAAGCGCAGTAAGTCACCTGCCTTGACCAACTGCCCTCAACGCCGCGGCGTTTGTTTGCAGGTCAAGACCATGACGCCTAAAAAGCCGAACTCGGCTTTGCGCAAGATTTCGCGCGTGCGTTTGTCGAACAAGATTGAGGTCACGTCCTATATACCGGGCGAAGGCCATAACTTGCAGGAGCACTCGATCGTGCTCGTGCGCGGGGGTCGTGTCAAGGACCTTCCCGGCGTGCGTTACCACATCGTGCGCGGTACCCTGGATACGTCAGGTGTTGCCAATCGTAAGAAATCCCGCTCCAAATATGGAGCCAAGAGAGCAAAGGCTAAGTAATGAGAAGACGCAGCGCAGAAAAAAGAAAATTGATCGGTGACCCTAAATTTAACAGCGACTTGGTCTCTCGTTTTGTCTCGATCCTCATGGTCGAAGGCAAGAAGACGACCGCTGAGCGCATCATCTACAGCGCCCTTGATGTCTTGAAGGAAAAGACCAGCGAGGAAAGCCAGGTCAAGGCCTTGTCCAAGGCCATTGATAATGTGCGTCCCCGTCTGGAAGTCAAGAGCCGCCGCGTCGGTGGCGCGACCTACCAGGTCCCGACCGATGTTTTGCCGGCCCGCGGTATTTCCTTGGCCATGCGCTGGATCCGTGATTACGCCCGCAACAAAAAAGGCAAGCCCATGGAGATCAAACTGGCTGAAGAGCTGGTTGCCGCTTACAAGAGCGAAGGTCCTGCCATCAAGAAGCGTGACGAAACCCATAAGATGGCCGAAGCCAACCGCGCATTCAGCCATTTACGCTGGTAATTTAAGTAACCTATAGCTCCCGGAGAGTGAAATTCATTCTCCGGGAGTTTAATTTAATAAAGAAAAGACCATGGCAGCCAATACGATCCCCTTAAATAAGTTTAGAAACATCGGTATCATCGCGCACATCGACGCGGGCAAGACCACGACCACGGAGCGTATCCTTTACTATACCGGCGCCATCCACAAAATGGGTGACATTGACGACGGTAATACTGCCATGGATTGGATGCCGCAGGAGCAGGAGCGCGGGATCACCATCACAGCTGCCGCCACGACCTCATTTTGGAAAGACCACCGCATCAACATCATCGATACCCCTGGGCACGTCGATTTTACGATCGAAGTCGAACGTTCCTTGAAGGTTTTGGATGGTGCTGTTATCGTTCTATGTGCCTGTTCCGGTGTTCAGCCCCAAACTGAAACCGTTTACCGCCAAGCAGATAAGTACGGTGTTCCCCGCATTGCTTTTATCAATAAGATAGACCGTTTAGGCGCTGATTTTGACCGTGTCATCGGCGAGATGCGTGACCGTTTTGGCGCCAATGCCGCGGGCATCGTGTTCAACGATGGTGCAGAAGATAATTTTAAAGGCCTGGTTGACGTCATCAACAACAACTATATCCAGTACAAAGATGTCGACGGTCAGGAATTTGATTTATTACCCATCCCTGCTGAACTGCAAGAAAGAACAAAGAAGTACCGCCACGAGTTAGTTGAGCGTTTGGGTGATGTCGACGATGAAATTGCCGATCTGTACTTGAATGGTAAAGAGCCCAGCAATGATCAATTAGTAAAGGCGATCCGCCGTTCCGTTCTTGCGTGCAAGTTTATTCCTGTTTTGACTGGGACATCTAAGAAAAACCGTGGCGTCCAGATGGTTTTGGATGCGGTTCTTAATTACTTGCCGTCTCCCCTTGATAGAGTTCCCATGAAGAGTACGGATTTAAATACGGATTTGCCAATGGTTTTGAAGGCAGATGAAAATTTACCTCCGGTTGGTTTGGTCTTTAAGATCGCCTCTGATAAGTATGTCGGTAAGATTTACTTTACCCGTATTTACCAAGGTAAATTTTTGCCGGGTACAGAATATTTGAATGCGTCCAATGGCAAGATGGAAAAGGTCGCCAAGATCGTCGTCATGCATTCCAATAAACAGGAAATTGTCACATCTGCTGCGGCCGGTGAAATCGTGGCCTTCGTTGGTTTGAAGGAATCGAAGTCCGGAGACACGTTATGTGCTGAAGCGAACCCAATTTTGCTCGCTGGTTTGAAACCGCCCGAAGCTGTCGTGTCCTTGGCGATTGAACCCAAGACCAAGGCTGACCAGGACAAAATGGGTCTGGTCCTGCGTAAATTCCTTGATGAAGATCCTTCATTGCGTGTTAAATTCGACCATGAAACTTCCCAGACCATTATTTCCGGCATGGGGGAGTTGCACTTGGAAATTATCGTTGACCGTATGAAGCGTGAAAACGGCCTCGACGCCAACGTAGGCCGCCCTGAAGTTGCCTACAAAGAAGCCATCACTAAAAAAGCTGAGCGCATTGTTGGTAAATATGTGCAACAGTCTGGTGGCCGCGGTAAGTATGGCCACGTTGTCATTGATGTGGAGCCGGGTGAACCTGGTAAAGGTTTTGTCTTTGTCGATAAAATCAAAGGTGGGTCTATCCCGCGTGAATTCATCAAGCCTGCGAGGGAAGGCATGGAAGTTGCCCTTCAAAATGGTGTCCTAGCGGGTTACCCCGTGGGAGACGTGACCGTCACATTGACCGATGGTTCTTACCACGATGTTGACTCAGATGAAATGGCATTTCAATTGGCTGGTAAACAAGCCATGAAAGAAGCATTACGCAAAGCTGGTTCCGTGTTCCAAGAGCCCATTATGAAACTTGAAGTTGAATGTTCTGATGAACATTGGGGTAACGTAACTGGTGACTTAATGAAGCGCCGTGCCCAGATCAAGGAAACCGGTAATCGCGGAAAATTGAAGACCGCGTTGATCGATGTGCCCTTGTCAGAAATGTTTGGCTACGCGAATGCACTGCGGTCCCTCACACAGGGGCGCGCATCATTCTCAATGGAACCGTCGTATTATACGCAGGTTCCAAACAACATCGCCGAGAAGATCATCGGTGCCCGTCAAGAATTTGTCGCAAAAGTCAGCTAACCACGCTGCGCCATATTATTTGTTGCAATTAACAGGTAGTTAATGTATACTGTCGAACCTTTTGAAATTGATCGGTTCGCACGATATATTTATAACAAACGTCTAACGCTAGTAAACGGAGGGTCTTACAATGGCTAAGGAAAAATTTAATCGTAATAAACCTCACTTGAACATCGGGACCATTGGCCACGTTGATCACGGTAAGACGACATTATCTGCTGCTATCGCTACCGTTCTTTCAAAGAAGGGTTTAGCCCAGGCCCGCGCCTATGATTCCATCGACAACGCCCCTGAAGAAAAAGAACGCGGCGTTACGATCAACATCTCGCATTTGGAGTATGAAACAGTCGGCCGCCATTACGCCCACATCGACTGCCCGGGTCACGCGGATTACATCAAGAACATGATCACCGGTGCCGCCCAGATGGATGGCGCCATCCTGGTCGTCTCTGCTACCGACGGCCCGATGCCCCAAACCCGCGAGCACATCTTGTTGGCCCGTCAGGTCAACGTCCCTAAGATCGTTGTTTTCATGAACAAGTGTGACCAAGTCCAGGACAAAGAGCTTCTCGAACTCGTCGAGCTCGAAGTCCGCGACCTCCTCACCAAATACAAATTCGACGGCGACAACACCCCGATCATCAAGGGCAGCGCGCTGGATGCATTGAACAATCCTGAAGATGTTGCTGGCAAGGCCAAGTGCATCATCGAATTGATGGACGCTGTCGATGCGTTCATCCCGACCCCGACCCGCGAGTTGGACAAGCCGTTCTCCATGGCTGTTGAAGACGTGTTCTCCATCTCCGGCCGTGGTACTGTCGCAACCGGCCGTATCGAACGCGGTATCTGCAAGGTCGGCGAAGAAGTCGAGGTCGTCGGTCTGCGCGAAAAGGTCACCAAGACCGTCATCACCGGTGTCGAGATGTTCCGCAAGGAATTGGACCAGGGTCAAGCCGGCGATAACGTCGGTCTTCTGCTCCGCGGCGCTGACAAGGACAACATGGAACGCGGCATGGTTCTCGCCGCTGTCGGTTCCATCAAGCCCCACACCAAGTTCAAAGCCACTGTTTATATCCTCACCAAGGAAGAGGGTGGACGCCATACCCCGTTCTTCAAGGGTTACCGTCCCCAGTTCTACTTCCGCACCACCGACGTTACCGGTACTGCAGAGCTTCCTGAAGGTCAGGAAATGTGTATGCCCGGCGACAATGTCGTGTTGACCGTTGAGCTTATCACCTCGGTCGCCATGGACAAGGGATTGCGTTTCGCCATCCGCGAAGGCGGTCGTACCGTCGGTGCGGGCGTCATCGAGGAGATTATCAAGTAATGCAAAAAATACGTATTAAACTCAAAGCGTTCGACCACCGGTTGATCGATCAATCGACCCAGGAAATCGTGGATACGGCCATCCGTACCGGCGCCCAGGTTTTGGGGCCCGTGCCTTTGCCGACCAAGAAGGAACTGTACACCGTCCTTCGCTCGCCTGTCATTGACAAGAAAAGCCGCGAGCAGTTCCACTTGGCAACGCATAAACGTCTGATCGACCTCGTCAATCCTACATCCAAAACCGTGGAAGCTCTGCGCAAGCTGAACCTTCCTGCGGGCGTGGATGTTGAGATCAAGCAGTAATAGGAGATATTCAATGATCCGCGGTTTAATGGGAAAAAAAGTGGGCATGACCCAGATCTTCGACCTGGAAGGGAACATCACTCCTGTCACGGTCGTCGAGGCAGGTCCTTGCACCATCTTGGGTTTAAAAGATAAACCCTCAAAAGTTGTCTTGGGCTTCCTTCCTGTGAAGGAAAGCCGCATGAAGAAGCCTGTTCTTGGTTATTTCAAGAAGAACAGTGTCAATCCTTTGAAGCATGTGAAGGAATTCCGTTCCAGCGACAACAAGGATTACAAGATCGGCCAGGAGCTCAAGGCTGATATGTTCCAGGCAGGGGAGTATGTCGATGTGACCGGTACTTCCATCG